>JAUSIJ010000030.1 GCA_030647855.1 bacterium
AACATGAACTGTACCACGCTACCGATAAGCGGATCCGAGGAAAAAGAACTCTCGGCGGATGGCAAATATTTTTTGCAGAGTTGCGCGCGGGATTTTCTCCCGCTCTAAAGCATCCACTGGGATTCTTAGCAACGATTATTCTAAGTTTAAACAAGCAACGAATCCTTCTCTACATTAAGCGAATTAGCAAAGGATTTTGATCTTTTAGTGGTTGGTTTACAATATCTTTTTTTGTGTGTATACTGGCAGTCGCCTGTCCCCTGAAACGGGATTCATTTTAAGGCGATTAGAAGCGAAGCGCGATTAACCCTGTCCCGTAAGATAGTCGTCCGCCGCAGGCGGATTATCTCACGGGGCAAAAACGAGCTTCACTATTTTTTTTATGTTAGAAGACCAAACTGCAGTTGTAGAAAATTCGGACAACGCTCTAGAATTAAAAGAAAAAACAAAAAAGGATTCGCTCATGGGGAGACTCCTCAATGACACCCCGAATCCTCCAAGTGTCGGCGATATCGTGGAAGGACCTGTCATCGCCATAGACAAGAACTCAGTCTACGTTGACCTCCCCCCGCACGGCACCGGCATCATTTACGGGCGCGAATACATCAACGCGCGCGACATAATCAAAAAAATCAACATCGGCGACAATATCGCCGCTAAAGTTGTTGATCCCGAAAACGAGAACGGCTATATCGAGATTTCCCTCAAGGAAGCCCGCCAAGCGCTCATTTGGGGCGAAGCCGAAGAAGCCATCAAGAACAAGACTCCGCTCGAACTCCAAGTGGTGGAGGCAAACAAGGGAGGACTCATTCTCGTCTGGCAAGGCATCCAAGGATTTCTCCCTGCCTCTCAGCTTAAGGCTGAGCACTATCCCCGCGTGCTCGACGGCGATAAAGATAAAATTCTTGAGGAGCTTCGAAAATTAGTCGGTGAAAAAATTACGGTTAACATCATTTCTGTCGCGCCGAAGGAAGGCAAACTTATCTTCTCCGAAAAAGGCACCGAGCAGAAAGATAAAGAAAAAATAATCGGCAAGTACTCTCTCGGCGATGAGGTGAGCGGCGAAGTAACCGGCATCGTTGATTTCGGCATCTTCGTCAAATTAGAGGAAGGGCTCGAGGGACTAGTGCACATCTCGGAGATCGACTGGTCGCTCGTTGAGAATCCTCGGGCGCTCTTTAAGATCGGCGAACGGGTAAAGGTAAAGATTATAGAGATCAAAGAGGACAAGGTCTCGCTCTCAATCAAGGCTCTTAAGGAAAATCCGTGGGTGGAGGCGGCCAATAAATACAAGAAGGGCGACCGCGTGCAGGGCGTGATCATCAAGTACAACCGCCATGGAGCGCTGGCTTCGATCGAAGAAGGTATCGCCGGACTGGTGCACATTTCCGAATTCGGCAGCGAAGATAAGCTCCGCGAAATACTGGAACTCGGCAAGTCATATGACTTCGTCATCACCCTCTTCGACCTCAAGGAGCAAAAAATGGCACTCTCTTACCAAGAGGCTCACAAAGTGGCGGAAGAGAAAAAAGAATAGAGGGGCGCTCGACACTTGTTTTGTAAAGCACGATAAAGCCTCCGCCTCAGGCGGAGGCTTTTCTCTACTCGGGCTTGCTCTTCCGCCTCCGGCGGAAACCAGGCCCGCAAGCCCTCCGTAAGGCTTTTCAAAACAAGTGTCTCGCTTGGGTAAGAGGAAAAAAAGTAAGTCATCCCTGCCTGCGCAAGGCTTTCAAAAACTACACCCTCGCTCTAATGGTAAAAATAGCTGAAATGTTTTGCAAAAGCAACACCTCGCTTAGTTGAAAAGGAAAGAAGCAAGCCATCTCGGCCTTCATAAAGCTTCCAAAATGACTTTCCTAAAGTTTTTTAAGAAAATAACCAGCACACGCTGGTTATTTTTTTTCTCCCTTGGCCTCATGCGACACCTCGAGATACGCTATCGGCTGAAGAGTAGCGCTCCTGATCCGCCCGATCTCTGTTATTAAATCTTGCTTCCGGATCAGGTAGTCAACCGGTTCCGGCTCCGCCTTCGCAACAAGCTCGCGGAGCTCGCTCAGAACAGCTTCCATTTTCTCCCCTTCTGGCGCACCGAGCGGATAGCGAACATGTAACGTATCGATCGGCGGCGGAAGCAAAGCCTGACCTTCAACCTCAAAAGAACAGAGGGCTTCTATTTTAATCGGCATAAGAGCTCCTTTCACTCTGAGCTTGGCACAAAAAAACTCTCCTTGCAAAGCTAGCCGTTGAATTGCGACATCGCCTTTTCCCTGCTTTCAAGGATAAGGGTGCGCATCGCTTCCGTAACTTTTTTTGATATTTTTTTTATTGTGTCGAGCTCGGCCTTGGCAAATGGGGCGATAATAAAATCATTCACTCCCTCTTCCCCCTTCGGTTTTTTTATTTTGCCACTGGGGGTAGCCCGCGAAATGCCGATCCGGACCCTCGTAAAACCCCTCGTCTTGATGCTCCGGATAATTGATTCGAGCCCTCGGTGGCCGCCCGAACCACGGTTAAAAGAGATCTTCATTGAACCGAGCGGTAGATCGAGATCGTCGTGGATAACAACAAACTGTTCGGCCTTTTTAGCGCTTGTTATAAGGAGCGCTAGACTCTTTCCTGACCGATTCATAAAGGTTTCAGGCTCTACCAGTATAATTTTTTCTTTTTTAAGCTGGCCTCGCGAAACGAGAGCCGTCATTTTTTTATCAAATTGAAACTCGGGAAATTTTTCCGCTTTTCGAAACGCTTCGAGCATTATCCGTCCGGTGTTGTGTCGAGTGTCTTGGTACTCTTCTCCGGGATTGCCGAGACCGGCGATTACAAATGTCATCTGTCGCAGTGCTAATGATTAATGAATTGATTGTACGTGAGCGTAAAAATTACTCAACATCGAGAAAACACGAATTTTTCTCTTGTGTCAAGAAGGCCTTTGTACTAAAATGAACCGTATGCATGAGTATGACAACACGGTGGATTTGCGAAATCCTCCGGGCGAAGGTCCGTCCACGCCCCCGGCGCCGTATCGAGAAAATTTTTTCGTCGAAATCGCCAAGTTCGCTTTCATCGCTCTCGCCATCGTCGTACCTATTCGCTACTTCATCGCCCAACCTTTCATCGTAGAAGGCGCTTCGATGCACCCGACGTTTTCGACCGGCCAATATCTCATCATTGACCAGCTAAGTTACCGATTTGAGAAGCCGGAGCGCGGCGAGGTTATCGTTTTTAAGTACCCTAAGGATGAAAGCAAGTATTTTATAAAGCGCATTATCGGCCTTCCGGGCGAAACTCTCCTTATTCAGGGTGATAAGGTGATCATTAAAAATGACGACCATCCCGATGGCATGGTACTCGACGAACCCTACATCAAAAGCAACCGCGACGATTACACGACGATAACACTCGGAGCGATGGAGTACTTTGTCATGGGTGATAATCGGTCGGCAAGCTCCGACTCACGCATCTGGGGACCGCTCAAGGAGGATCTTATTGTCGGGCGGCCGATCGTGCGACTCTTTCCGCTGAGCAAAATCGACCTTTTCCCTGGCGCCTACTCTACTCAAGAATAATTTAATAGCCTAAAAACCGAACCGATGCTCAAGCCGATAAAGACCTCCAAACCCTTCACCATAAAACCAGAACTTGAGATCGCGCCGCTACCGATATCAATAGAGCCGGCCATTCCCCGAGGTATGGAAACCGTCCTCGCCGTGGCTCACCACTATGGCTTTAAGCTCTGGCCGAGCCCGCGCATTACGCGCGATGATCTCGCCCGCGGCAAAGCGCTCAAGGTTTTCGAGGAGGAATCCCCCGAATATGATTTTCTCGATGTGCCGGAGGAGAAAACCGCCTTTCTTCGAGCCTATATCGAAAGCGGCCTTAATGCCTACGTTCATCCGGTCATGGCCTTTTACAAGCGTCCCATGCCCGGCATCAAGGGCAGAAAACCGAGCAAAGAGAAGCAGTTCGCCCTTGAAATCCTTGGTTCATCGCGAAGCATCGTCGAAGCAACCCTCATCAAAACGGCAAGAGCCATTCTCGAAGAAGAGGGTTACCCTGATATTTTCGTCGAAGTCAACAGCATCGGCGACAAGGATGCCATTTCCAAATTTGACCGAGAACTCAACGTTCATTACCGCAAGCAAGCCAGCTCCATGCCGGGACTTTGCCGTCAGGCGTTTAAAAAAGACGCCTTTAATCTTTTGCAGTACAACAACAAGGACTGTGATCCATATCGCGCCAGTGCGCCGAAATCAATTAGCTTTCTCTCTGAAGCAAACCGAGAGCACTTTAAAGAAGTACTCGAGTACATGGAAATTCTTGAGATTCCATACCAGATCAACAATTCACTGGTCGGCAATCGCGCCTACTGCTCGCAGATGATCTTCCGCATTAAAAATAACGATAAGCACAATACGGTTCTGGCAACCGGTTACCGCTATGACTCACTCGCCAAAAAAATGGGCCTCTCCCGTAAAGAGATTGCTTCGGCCGGTATCATTTTGTCATTCAAGCGGGTGCTCCCGGAAAGTGATAAAAAAATTACCATTCGGGTGACCAAGAAGCCCAAATTTTTCCTCGTTCAGCTCGGCTTCGAGGCAAAACTGAAAAGCCTCATGGTAATTGAACTCCTGCGCAAAGCCAAAATCGCCATCAGTCACGCTCTCACCAAGGACAAACTGGTGGCACAGCTCTCGATTGCCGAAAATAATAAGTTTCCCTACATTCTCATCATGGGCCAGAAGGAAGCAGTTGAAGGAACGGTGGTCGTACGCGACATGACCACGCGATCGCAGGAAACGGTGCCGATCGACCACCTGCCGAAGTATCTTGAGAAAATCAAGTAAAAGGGCGCTCGGCATTTATTTCCAAGAGCACGCGTCAATTTCCCCTGCGAGGAAATTGCGCTCCCTCTCACCCTCGCTCTTCCACCTACGGCGGAAGCCATGCCCGCGAGGGCTCCGAGAGTCTCTTGGAAACAAACGCCTCGCTGGGATAGAAAGCCAGTCGCAGATTGCCAACGTCTTCGAAAGCAAAGTATTCGCTAGGTTGGGGGACGGATACCGCTATGCTTCGAGAGCATACCCTCGCTCAGATGGGGAGAAGGGTCTTTGTAACTTTTATAAACATCAAAGCGAGGCATTACTTCTGCAAAACATTGCTCCTTTTCCTATTGACCAAGCGAGGGTATCGTTTTTGAAAGCCTTGCGCAGGCGCGACGGCGCCGAGCAGAGCAGAAAATTCAGCTCGCCTCGCTGGAGCTTGGCGAAGCGGGCAGAATTTTACGCGTGCTTTCAAAAACGATACCTGAGCGCCATATTTGTCAAAAGCAGAGGCCCATGTTAAGGTAGAGCGCATGATAAATGTCGAAGTCAAAAGAGGGGCCAATGAAAATAACGTAAGCCTCATTAAGAGATTTACCAAACGCGTTCAGGGCGCGGGGATTCTCCGCAAAGTACGGTCTCTGCGCTACAAGGACCGTAATGTTTCGCCTTACGGCAAAAAGAAACAGATGCTCAAGCGCATTGAACGAGAAAAGGTCCGCGAAAAACTCTTAAGGCTCGGCAAAATTGCTCCTCGACAAACGAGGTAATGAGAGAATTACACTCCACATTCTCGATCGCAAAGACAACCAAAGGCAAGCTTCCCCGCTTGCCTTTTCAGGCGCTAAAAAATGAGGTGCTCGGCCCGCACTACGATCTGAGCCTCGTTTTTATCGGCCGGACCCGTTCCCGGAGTCTCAATCGCCGGTATCGCGGCAAAGACCGGCCGACCGATGTGTTGAGTTTTCCGATCGACAAGCATACCGGTGAGATCTTTATTAGCCCGGAGCAGGCGAAGATAACGGCCAGAAAATTTGGGTACTCAAAAAGTCAAAAATTCCTCGCTTTCCTCTTTATCCACGGCCTTTTTCATTTGAAAGGATACGAGCACGGTAGTACAATGGAAAATGAAGAGCTCAAAGTTCGCAAAAAATTCGGCATTTAGCTCGATAATTTTTGAAACTTGTCCGCGCTTCCCCCACCATGGCACGAACCGTTGTCGCCGGCATTGATATTGGCACCCACCAAGTGAAAGTGGTGATCGCAGAATTGTTTAAAGGACAGGATGCTTTGCCGCCTCACGTTATCGGTACGGGCACCGCAGAATCCAGGGGAATGCGCCGAGGCTATATTATCGCTCCGGACGAGGATCTCGGTCGCAGTATACGCGCGGCAGTCAATCAGGCGGAAAAAAGCGCGGGCGTAAAGATACGGCGCGCATTTGTGGCGGTCGGAGGCGTGGGGCTCTCATCGGTTACCACAACAGGTTCAATCGCCATATCGAGAGCTGACTCCGAAATAACGGACCTCGACGTCGCCAAGGCCATACAGGCCGCCGAGGGAGAACTGCCAAGCTCTTACCTGCAAAATCGAACCATTCTGCACACCATTCCGGTATTGTTCAAAATAGACGGCAAGCCGGTACTCGGCAGGCCGCACGGCCTCAAGGGAATGAAGCTCGAAGTAAAAACCCTTTTTGTCACGATGCTCGAACATCACCTAAGCGGCCTCATGGATGCCGTTGACCGGGCCGGTATCGAGATCGAAGAAGTGGTCGCATCTCCGATTGCCGCCGCTCTTGTCACTCTCTCCAAGGCACAGAAAATTGCCGGCTGCATTCTCGCAAATATCGGAGCCGAGACCGTTTCGGTCGTCGTCTACGAAAACAACGAGCCGGTTTCTCTTGAAGTTTTCCCGATGGGTTCCACCGACATTACAAATGATATCGCTCTGGGCCTGAAAATTCCTCTTGAAGAAGCGGAGCAAGTGAAGCTTGGATCTATCATTGGTTTGAGTTACCCAAAAAAGAAACTTGAGGAAATTATCGAAGCGCGGCTTTCCGACATATTGGAGCTCATCGAAAATCATCTAAAAAAAATCGGCCGCAGCGGCCTTTTGCCGGCCGGCATCGTGCTTGCGGGCGGAGGATCGGCTATCGCCTCGTTCACGGAATTTGCCAAGGAAAATTTGCGACTTCCTGCGCGCATCGCCACCATCTCATACATTAATCCAAAAAATTCCATCAAGGATGGCACGTGGGCTGTCGCCTACGGCCTGTGCCTGCTCGGGGGCGGATCAAGTTCACTTGGCGATGCTCCGCTTAGCATCGCTTCGGTAAAAAAAGCCAAGAACACCGTTGTAAACTGGGTCAAACAATTTCTTCCATAAAGGGACGCTCGCCCCTCCCCAGTTTTCATTCTTTGAAAACCTCCCCGGTCCAAAACTGTGGAGGGGCTCGCTCTGGTGGAAAAACTTCAGGCGCGTATCCATCCAAGAAAAAAGCCTTACGGCGCAATGCGGTAAGGCTTTTGTATTACTTTGAAGTGGGTATGTCCTTCGCACATACAGCGTTCACCTCGGCACAAGCGTCCGCATTCGTCGCAAACGCGTTCTCGCGCCAGATGAGTGGCCACGATACTTCCATCTCCGCACGACACTGCGTAGGTGTAAATGAGGATTACTACGGTGGCAATGCACCAGACAATCGTGAAAAAGGCGGCCAGAACGAAAGTGATTTCGGTCAAAGAGGCATCCATTGGTCTCCTTGTTGTCCTCGTAGAACTATAGCATATTGCCAAGCTTGTTTCAAGTGTTCTTTTCTTATAGTGGAGTGCTATCATCAAGGCAAGGAATTAAAGAATTCTTATCACTAACAACCCCACCATGCCCCAAATTAAACCGGAAGTTGAAGCGTTTGCTCGGATCAAGGTGCTCGGAATCGGAGGATCGGGAAAAAATGCCCTCAATCATATGATCAATTCCAAAGTTCGAGGAGTTGATTTCATTGTCATCAATACCGACGCGCAAGACCTTCATCAGTCGATCGCCAAAAAGAAAATTCACATCGGAAAAAACCTCACCAAGGGCCTCGGCACCGGCATGAATCCGGAACTCGGCAAGAGAGCCGTTGACGAAACCAAAGAAGAAATCCAAGAAGCGATCAAAGGAGCGGACATGGTGTTCCTCGCTGGAGGAAGTGGCGGCGGAACATACAGCGGCGCGGCGCCCGGCGTAGCTCGCACAGCCAAAGAACTCGGCGCACTGACTGTTGCCGTGACCACCAAACCCTTCTTCTTTGAAGGTACGCAGCGCATGCGAATTGCCGAACAGGCGATCGAGGAACTACGCAAGGAAGTAGATGCCCTTATCGTGGTGCCAAATGACCGCCTACTCTCAAATATCTCCAAAGAAACCACCGCCAAAGCGGCCTTCGCCACGTGCGACGACATCCTTCGACAGGCGGTGGAAGGCATTTCCGACCTCATTACGACGCCTGGGATCATTAACATTGACTTTGCCGACATTCGGGCGATCCTTCAGAACGCCGGCTCGGCGCTTATGGGCATCGGCTCGGCGAGCGGCGAAAAACGAGCCGAAGAGGCGGCAAAAGCGGCCATTAACTCTCCCCTGCTCGAGCTCTCCATTCATGGTGCCAAGGGCGTGCTCTTCTCGGTGGCAGGCGGCGATGACCTAACCATGTTTGAAATTCAAGATGCGGCAAAAGTCATTACGGAATCAATCGACCCCAACGCCAAAGTCATCTTCGGTACCGTGCGTGATGACAAATTAAAGAAAAACGAGGTCAAAATCACCGTCATTGCTTCTGGTTTTCCCGAGGGGGCTCCTCGAAAGACCCTTTTCCAAGCGGAAGGCGGCGATAAGGACAAGGGCAAGATTTACAACAGCGTAATGTCCAAGGAAGATAAAAAGATCGAGATCAAGGAAGAGACGGAAGATGATTGGGGCGCGGTGCCAGCGTTTCTCCGGCGGTCCAAGATTCGCTAGCAATCAATAACCACTTACCGCCACTGGGGTAAGTGGTTTTTTTATGTAGAAATTTGACAGCTACGATTTCGCCATCAAGGTTGAACCTCGCTGCAGCGAGGTTCAACCTTGATGATTTTCATGACTCTGTTGGCAAATTTTATATCAACTGCCTCAGAGACTTACGGGGGCTCGTCGAGTTTTAGTCAAAAATGCAAGTAGTGTATAATTCTTTTACTATATGGAATACGACTTAGCCATTATCGGAGGCGGACCGGCGGGCACAGCCGCGGCGGTCTACGCCGCGCGTAAGCGTTTAAAGACGGCGATCATTGCCGAAAGTTTTGGCGGACAGAGCGTCGTATCTTTTGACATACAAAATTGGATTGGAACGGTGAGCATTACCGGTGAAGAGCTTGCCAAGAGATTCAAAGAGCACATCGAAGCCTACGCAAGCGACGTACTCGATATCAAGGAAGGAGAGCGAGTCCTCGGCGTAGACAAGCTTGATTCGGGATTTAAGATTAAAACGACTGGTCACGAATATACGGCCAAAGCGGCGCTCGTAACAACGGGCAGTCACCGCCGCAAGCTCGACGTTCCCGGAGCGGCGGAGTTTGAAAACAAAGGTATCACCTATTGCGCTTCCTGCGACGGACCTCTTTTTTCCGGTCAGGACGTGGTTGTTATAGGAGGCGGCAACGCTGCTTTCGAAACGGTCGTTCAGCTTGCCGCCTACGCAAAGAGCGTCGTCATCCTGCAGCGAAGCGCCGAGTATAGAGCCGATCCGATAACAGTGGAAAAAGTACTCGCCAACCCGAAAGTAAAAGCCTATACCAATACAGAAATTCTTGAGATCAAGGGCGACAAGTTCGTCAGTTCAATCGTGTTTAAGAAAAAAGAAACAGATGAAGTTATTGAACTGCCGACCAAAGGCATCTTCGTTGAGATAGGCCTTCTGCCGACAACGGATTTTGTTTCGCACCTCGTCAAAGTGAACGAATACAAACAAATAATTACCGATCCGCGCACCCAGCGCACGTCAGTTGAAGGAATCTGGGCAGCAGGCGATTGCACCGACGGGCTCTACCATCAGAACAACATTGCGGCCGGAGACGCCGTTAGAGCGCTCGAAGACCTCTATCTTGACCTCCATCTCAAGCAATAGAGGTACTAACCACAAGGAAAGCCCTAGCGCGGGGTATTAAACCTTTTTTGCTCTCCTCGGCTCGGTCCGCCCGAGGCGGACTCTCGCCCTACGTCGGCAATAAAATTTTCCGCAGTTGTGTTATAAAATTTTGACCGGAGCACCTCTTCCACCATGCGTAATTGCAGAGGGGTATTGATGCCGAGCGCCTCGATCGGATCAATCGGAATGGAAGAAATCGGAGTTCTTTCCTCGAACGCCTGGCTTATAAGCGACGTCAGATAGTATTCGCCACTCGCATTCTTGTTATCAATCTTTTTTAAGTTTTCCCAAAGCCACGATGCTTTAAAGCAGAAGTAAGAAGGGTTAACTTCGGTAATGGCAAGTTCCGCTTCGGTAGAGTCTTTTTTCTCGACAATGGCGATAATATTTCCTGCTTCATCGCGTTTTATCCTGCCAAAATCGTAGAAAGGCGCTCTCCACTCTTTAAAATCACTGACCGTGGCGGTACCCATGCTAAGCGTTGCACCTCGGGTAAGGTGCGTCTCCGCAAGCGTCCGGATAGTTTTCTCGCTCACCAAAGGATGGTCGCCGTAAAGAATAATAATGTGCTCTTTATCTTTGAAAAATGGTTCCGTAATGGCCACCGCGTGACCAGTCCCGAGCGGCTCTCCTTGCTCAATATAGCGAAAATTTTCTCCCAAGGCATCCTTAATCTTGTCGCCAAGATAACCGATCACCACTGCCGGTTTATCGCTTACCCCTGACTCGAGAACAGCCTTGGCAAGGTACGTAATCATTGGCTTGCCGTGGATCGCAATGAGCGGTTTAGGCAGCTCGCCATTGTTCATCCGAGTCCCCTTTCCGGCAGCCAGTATTATGATTTGAAACTTACTGAAATCCATATTTGTTACCTAATCCTCTAAACATGAAGTTTATCCGAACACTAAATTTGGCATGGCTATGTTTTTTTAGCAACTGCTTAAAACATTGCCTGTGTTAGAAAAGTGATAAAACTACTACGGCTTAATATTTTTACGCCTAATATAGGCCTGCCTATATTAGCTCCTCGGCCTTCGGCTCGACAGAGTCGGCCTATGGCCAGACGGCGTCGGCTCGGTCCGCCTTAGGCGGACTCTCGCCTGCCTGCAGGCAGGCTCTACGTCGCTTATATAGTCCCCCGCGGCAAGTCGTTCGACTCTCCGAGTCTCAGATCTTCTGATTCAGAGAATCATCAGATTCGATGAACTCGATGAGCCGCAGGGTAATGAATGAATTCGCTTCGCTCATTCACCCGCGCCGCAAGCGGCGCGGTATTCAACCTATCTTTTGTCTTCGCTCGGACGCTGTGTCTGCAAGCAGCCACGCGCTCC
>JAUSIJ010000036.1 GCA_030647855.1 bacterium
GACTTATTTGAGAACGCCGCGAGGGAAAAAACTCCTTGATTATCTTATTCTCAAGCTGCCGGTTATCGGTACCATTTCGAAGGAAACAAATGCCGCTCGCACAGCGCGCACGCTTTCATCGCTTCTTTCCTCCGGCGTCGATGTAGTGATCGCTATGAACATCACCGCTGAAGTAGTGCCGAATTCCTACTACAAGGTCGTTCTGAAAGAAGCGGAGAAGGCGATCGAAAAGGGTCAGCCCCTTTCGGCTGTCTTTGCCGAACACAGTGATCTCTACCCGGTTTTTGTCGGAGAAATGGTAAGCGTCGGCGAAGAAACGGGAAAGTTATCAGAAATGTTTATGGAAGTTGCCAAGTTCTATGAAAATGAGGTGGAACAAAAAACCAAGGATCTCTCGACGATAATAGAGCCGGTGCTTATGGTGGTGATCGGTGTTGTGGTCGGTTTCTTTGCCCTTGCCATGCTTTCGCCGACCTACTCGCTAATGGACAAGCTCTAACATGCGACGGGGGATAACCTTAACCGAAACTCTAATTGTCGCCGCTCTCATGGCTCTGGTGGCAGCTATAGTGGTCTCTGCCTTTGCCGGCTATGGCCAGAACGAGGCTCTCGAAAAAAACGCTACGGTGGTCGCATCAATCTTGCGCCAGGCCCAACTTGAAACACTTGGCTCGAAAGACGCGGTTGCTTATGGCGTGCATTTGGAAGAAACCAAGGCTATTCTTTTCAAAGGCATCTACTCGAGCACCGATCCCTTCAACCGAGCGTACAATTTTCATCCATCGATAAAAATAAGCACGGTGAGCCTTACGGGCGGCGGCAGTGATGTGGTCTTCGAGCGACTTCTCGGGACAACGGCAAACTCCGGTACGGTTGTTTTCGAAAAAAAAGAGGATCCAGCCGCCCAAAGAACGATCACTATCAAAGCCACGGGGCTTGTTGATTATTAATATGAAAAAAAGAGGTTTTGGATTGGTTGAAGTGCTGATCGGGGCGTCGATTCTCGGGGCGTCGCTCGTCGGCATGGTCGCCGCTTATAATCGCTATCTGCGCGCGTCTTTTGTGAATACCGATTCGATCAAGGCTGCCTTTCTTCTTGAGGAAGGGCTCGAGGCGGTGAGGAGTCTTCGCGATGATGGCTGGGACATGATGGTGGCACCACTTGCGGTAGGCACCAATTATTTTCTCGCCTTTGAAAATGGGAAATGGAAAGCAACAACAATCAACATTTTTCTAGATAGTAAGTTCGAAAGGCGATTTGTTTTTGCCGACGTCTATCGTGATGGCAATGACGATATCGTTTCTTCGGGGACCCTTGATACAGGCACGCGCAAGGTAACAGTAACGGTTTCTTGGGCCACTACCTACGGCACGAGTACAAAAACGATCGCTTCGTACATTACCGACATGTTCGAATGATTGAAATGAGCACTTCCATAAAAAAACGAGGGTATTCCATGGTCGAGATGCTCGTCTATATCGCCATATTGGCGGCACTCTTCCTGACTGTGGTTGATATGATGCTTACCATCGGCACGTCTTACTCGACCCTCAAGGCCACCAAACTTCTCAACACTTCGGCAAGCAGCGCCATGGAGCGTATCTCACGCGAAGCAAAAAATGCGCTCTCGATTGATGATGCTAATTCCATTTTTGGCGCTGCTCTGGGAGAACTTTCGCTTGTCCGGCCTCTGAGCGATGGCGCTACCACTACCGTTAAGCTCTTTCTTGAGAACGAAGTGCTCGAGCTCTCCGAAGATGGCGTTCTTGAAGGGCCACTCACGGGAGAAGCGACCAAAGTAAAAAAGTTTTGGCTTACAAAAATGATACTCGATCAATCAGTGGGAATAAAAATAGAGCTAACCCTTGAAAGTCAATACAAGGGCAAGATCGCATCAAGTACTTTTTATACTACAGAGATCTTGCGCGGCTCGTATCAAAATTAATGCTGCATCCAAATCAAAAAATTAATTTGCGGCGTGGCCAGGCGATGATTATCGCAGTCGTGTTTTTTCTAGCTGCCTCGCTGCTCATAGTTCTCGGAGTGGCGAATATTGTGCTCCGGGAGTTTGCCATGGCCCTCACTCTTGAGCGCTCCAAACAAAGCTACTATCTGGCGGAAGCGGGCATGGAGGACGCCCTCTACCGTTTAAAAAAAGGAATGACTACCTCAGCCTCTCTCTCGGTACCGCTTGAAACCTACAGCGCCCTTGTGACGATCGCGACATTAAATTCAAATGACCGCGAGATTACTTCCGTATCAGCTAGAGAGGGCTACACGAGAAAAGTTAAAACGTTCCTTACAACCGGTAACGGCGCCTCGTTCCACTACGGTATTCAAACGGGCGACGGAGGGCTGCGCATGGAAAACAGTTCTTCAGTCGAGGGTAACGTCTATTCAAATGGTCCGGTGGTAGGGACCCAAACAAACGTTGTGAAGGGTGATGTTGTCTCGGCAAGTGACTCGGGCATTATTGAGGGAGTTCACGCCACGAGTTCCGCGTACGCTTACACCATTAAAGATTCTACGGTTGATAAAGATGCGTACTATCAAGTTAAAATAAATACCACTGTTGCAGGTACTTCCTATCCGGGAAGTGCGCCGCAAGCTACATCATCACTCCCCATTGCCGATTCGCTCATCGAAGAATGGAAAACTGAAGCCGAGGCTGGCGGCGTCATATCGTCTCCCTGTCCCTACATTATCAATACCGATGTTACTATCGGACCGAAAAAAATAAATTGCGATTTTGAAATAAGCGGCAACCCAACGGTGACACTCGGCGGACCGCTGTGGGTGGTCGGCACTATTACGGTCAACAATACTCCGACAATACGCATCGACGCCTCGCTTGGTAACAAAGGAATTGCATTAGTGGCCGACGATCCGAACAATAGAACGACATCAAGCAAAATAGACCTGAAAAACGCGAATACTTTCGAGGGCTCAGGAGCAAGCAATTCCTATATTCTCATGATCTCCAATAATAATAGCGCAGAGAGTGGTGGCGCTGAGATAGCCATTGAAGCGGCCCAAAGCGTATCGGGAGATCTTCTGCTCTTTGCCGGCCATGGCCTCATAGAACTCCAGAACAACGTCAACTTGAAAGAAGTGTCTGGTTATAAGCTGAAGCTCAAAAACTCGGCCAAGGTAACTTACTCAAGCGGCATCGCCAATCTTCTCTTCACTGCGGGGCCTGGCGGCGGCTATGTTATTGAGAGCTGGCAGGAAGTAGAGTGATGTGGACAAAATTGTTTTATCTGCTATAACACTATCAGCAGACGATCCGTGGGATTTGGGTTTCCCCTCCCACCGAAAGGATGCCGCGATGGAGCGAACGAGGGTATGTCGGTATTCTCGGCAAGCCAGCGGTTTGCGTGGCATCGCGTTCCGACCCGCAGTGTTTCGACACTGCGGTTTTTTTATTGACTTCCATTCAATTTTCAGTACTATACCGCTAGAACCAGTGGAGTTATCTATGTTCACTTACCAAAAGAAACCCACAAAAATTCTATCCAAAGACGAGATGAACGTCGTGTGGCATCGAAAAAAAGGATTTGCTGATATTTCATTTAGCAGAGATGGCCAAAAACTTTCTTTTGCTAAACAGTATGACTTTTTCTTTCCAGTATGGTCGGAAGAGCATATTGAAACCCTCGCCCGTACGATTGCTGCTGCCTGCGGTCTTAGGGTTTCAACTTTCAGGACAAGTGAAGGAGACAAAGAGTATCATACGTTCGTGTTTCATGATGAGACCGCATAAGCGGTCTTTTTGTTTATCTGCGTGTGGGCTACAATGTCCATATGCGTAAGAAATTGATCATAGGTAACTGGAAGATGAATCCTCGCTCGGCGGAGGATGCCAGAAAAATCTTCGCGGCTATCAAGCGGAAGGCGGCAAAAATCTCTAGCGTTACGACTGTTATCTGCCCGCCATTCCCATTCCTAAACCTATTGTCTCCTGACAAAAAAGTCGCTCTTGGCGCGCAAGATATACATTCGGAGCAAGACGGCGCCTTTACCGGCGAAGTATCGCTCGCCATGGTGGCAAACGCCGGGGGCCGCTACGTCATTGTCGGCCACTCGGAACGCCGAGCGCTCGGAGAAACCGACGAATTCGTCAACAAGAAGCTAATGCAAGCGCTCAAGCATGGCATGAATTCTGTTCTCTGCATTGGTGAAAAAGAGCGAGACGAAGGGGGCCACTACCTGCACTTTCTTAACGCCGAGCTCGTGGCAGCCCTCAATAAAATTCCAAGCACTCATTTGCGGCACCTCGTGATCGCTTACGAGCCGATCTGGGCAATCGGGAAGAAAGAGGATGAGGCGATGAAGCCGTCCGAAATGCATGAGATGACGATATACATAAGAAAAGTTTTAAAAAGTCTCTACCGAGGCGTCGACGTTGAGTCTGTGCCTGTTCTCTATGGCGGATCGATCGGGGAGAGCAACGCGGAGGCAATGATCCGCGATGGCATGGTGGACGGCCTTCTGGTCGGGCGCCAGAGCCTCGAGCCGGAAGCGTTTGGAGCAATTCTTGCTCTCGCTGACAAGACCCGCTAGTTATGGAACTGCCATCAATCAAAGATCGCAAAGATTTGAGAGGCAAAAGGGTGCTCGTGCGTGTTGATTTCAATGTGCCGACCGAAGCGGGAAAAGTGACCGATGATTACCGCATCAGACAGACGCTCCCAACGATCTATCATTTGCAAAAAGAGGGAGCGATTGTTCTTCTTATCAGCCACATCGAGAGTTCCGAGTCGCTTCTTCCCGTGCATGCCTATCTTGAGCAGGAATTGCCGGTTACTTTCATCGGCGATATTTCGAACGAAGCCACGGCTTCACTTCTCTCCTATGCCAAGCCGGGCGATATATTTCTATTCGAAAATTTGCGCAAAGACCCCGGAGAGAAAGCGAATGATCTTGCTTTCGCCGAACGCTTGGCCGCCCTTGCCGATATTTATGTGAACGATGCCTTCTCTGTTTCACACCGCGAGCATGCTTCTATAATCGGTATCCCGACTTTTCTGCCCAGTTTTATGGGACTACTTTTCGAAGAGGAGGTATCTCATCTCTCGGCCGCTCTCAATCCCGAGCACCCGTTCCTCTTTGTCCTTGGCGGTGCTAAGTTTTCGACCAAGCTTCCGCTCGTTACCAAGTTTCTAGAGATCGCCGATAATGTTTTCATTGGTGGAGCGCTGGCAAACGATCTTTTTAAAGCACAAGGTTTTTCGGTCGGCGATTCGACGATTTCGAGTGATCCTTTTGATGAAGATAAAATCCTTTCGAACAAGAAACTGCTACTCCCAACGGACGTGGTGGTGGAAAAGGAGGGCAAAAAGTCCTTGAAGAGGCCCTCGGAGGTTCGTGAAGGAGAAAAGATATTTGACGCAGGCACAGAGACCCTAAAAGAGCTTGAAGGAGAGATAGCTCGAGCCCAATTTATTCTTTGGAATGGACCGCTTGGCTATTTTGAAAAAGGATACACCGAGGGCACGCAAAAATTGGCCAAACTTGTTGCGGCAAGCTCGGCTCATACCATCGTCGGTGGTGGCGACACTTTGGCGGCCATCGAAGGCCTTAAGCTCATGGATAAGTTTACGTTTGTTTCAACCGGCGGAGGAGCGATGCTCGACTTTCTTGCTCACGAAACCTTGCCGGGCATCGAGGCTCTCATTCGAGCGAATAAATAATCTTAGGTACCATTAATCGAGGGCTTTTCGAATTTTCTCG
>JAUSIJ010000037.1 GCA_030647855.1 bacterium
TCATGCCGAGGAGGTGCTCGAAAAAAAGGATTTGCCGAAGCGCTATCTCTCATTTTCACCATGTTTCCGCAGGGAAGCAGGCAGTCATGGTAAAGATGTAAAAGGGCTCATTCGCGTGCATGAATTTTACAAACTGGAGCAGGTGGTGCTTTGCGAAGCGTCTCACGAGGAGTCGGTCAAATATCACGAAGAATTGAACCGTAACACCGAGGAACTTATCGAAGCGCTCGGTATTCCTTACCGTACAGTCGTCAATTGCGGGGCTGATCTCGGACTCGGCCAAGTCAAGAAATATGATATTGAGCTTTGGGTGCCGCTCGAGAATAAATATAGGGAAATAAGTTCGGCTTCTTATTTCCATGACTTTCAGACGCGTCGTCTTGGAGTGCGCTATCGCGATGTCGACGGCAAACTGCGTTATGTCCATTCGCTTAACGGCACCGCTCTCCCAACGCCTCGCATACTGGTCGCCATCATCGAAAACTATCAGCGCTCGGACGGCACCATCAAGGTTCCGCAAGCGCTTGTGCCGTATTTCGGCAAAGAAATTATCGAGCGATAATGTCGAGGATCTCTAAATTCCGGCCTCGAGAAGTGACGAGACGCCGCCGGCGCCTCTACACCAGCCGCGCTGTTCTTTATTTTTCGGCTGGGCTGGCTCTTCTCGTATCACTTGTTTTGATTTCGCACATGGAAGCGCTTTCGATAGCCACCGTGAGCGTTGTCGGCGAGGCGGCAGTGGGAGAGGGCGAGATGAGAGAGCTCATAGCGCGGGAACTTCATGGCACCTACTACAAACTCTTTTCCAAAAGAAACGCGCTTATTTTTCCGAAGCGTACCATTCAAAAAAAACTTTTAGCGGCTTTCCCCGCGCTCCGCGAAGCCGAGGTGTATCTCGATCGGCCTACGGCCATCTCGGTGTACGTGGCCGAGCGCAAACCCTACGGCATCTGGTGCGGCAATAGCGAAGCGACTTTATGTTTTTTTATTGATGACGGCGGCTTCGCATTTGCGCCGGCCCCCGATATCACCGGTTCTGTCTTTATGCGTTTCTACTCGGAAGACGAACTTTTTTCAAGCGCTACCTATATGCCGGAGCGATTCGCCGAACTCGCGCTTTTTTTGGAGAGGCTCGGCGAAGTTAAGCTTCGTCCGGTGACTGTCCGCACAGCGGATGGTGATGTTCGCGTCAGGACAGACTCGGGTGTTGAGATCCTTGTTCTTGAAGATCAGGATTTCGATGCTGCCTTTGTCACACTTATTTCCCTTTTTGATAAAGAAACTCTTCAAAAAGATCTGCGCGCGGCAGAGCTTATCGATCTGCGTTTCGAGAACAAAGTTTTCTACAGGCCGGAACCAGCCTAGCCTCCTATCTTTGCTATACTGTATTCATGGGTTTGTTCGCGATCGTGCCTTATTACGTGCGATGGCATTATACTGTCGCCCTTTTCGATTTTTACCGGCTGTTTGCCAACGCATGGTGGTTCATACAGCATTTTTTTTCCTTGCGGCTTCTCGCCAAAACTTTTTTCGTCCCTTTTATGCGTCTCCATGAAAGCTACCAAAAAGGATTCAACCTCGAGAATTTCTTCGGCGCTCTCATGGTCAATATCCTCATGCGTTTGGTGGGGTCGGCCATACGATCTATTTTCATTGTGATCGGCATCCTTTCGCTTGTTACGGCCATTCTTCTTGGGGCCGCCCTCTTTGCCGTCTGGCTCGTGTTTCCGTTGCTTATTGCGGCTCTTTTTGTAATGGGTCTAAGTAAATTTGCCTTTCTATGACGATCGAGGAGCTTATACATGAGGAGCGCTTCTACCGGCCGGCCATTCTTCTCGATCGGTATCTCCGTCGCGCCTCGCGGCACTTTGTTCGGGCTATCTTAAGCGGTGCCGTGGCAATCCTTTTTATTTTGATAGTTGTTGCGGATCTTGGCCCGGCCTCGGGCCTCGGACCGGTACTGCCGCTCTTCCAAGGGCTTTTTCTGATTGTTCTTGCTGTTACCGTTTTTTCCTACGTGCTCGAGGCTTTTTATAACTCTTATTATTTTTCCGATATATCGACCACAGTGCCGGAAGTGGCATGGACTCGGCCGAAGATAAGTTTCTCTCTCGCTCTCGTCCTCTCCGATGCAAAGCGATTCGGTTTGCTCCACGGCTTCGTCCTTTCCCCTGTTGGCTATGAGATCCTGGAACGCCTCGGCCTTTCGAGCGAGGCTATCGCCAAGCTCGTCGAAGGAGAGGAGGAAGATGTTTCGTTTGAGGTCGGTGCGCGGGAAGGAATGGTCACTGTCGGCGAGTATGCAGACGCGCTCCTTAATGCGCGAAAAAGTTTTCAGAATTTTTTGGCGGCGCAGGAAGTTTCGCGTGAGCATCTGCTCGGCGCGAGCGAATGGGTTGAGCACGCGCTTGCCTCCGAGAAGCGCCGGTTGCGCTGGTGGGGCCGGGACAATCTTTTGAAAATTCCGAGTATCGGCGTCAACTGGGCGTACGGTCAGATCTATCTTCTCGAAAAATACGGCACGGAAATAACAAGCACCGGACTTTACCGGGCGCTTCGGGAAAACAACCTGCATGCCGCTGAGCTTCAGGAACTCGAACTTATTCTGTCAAAATCGAATGAAGCTAACGCTCTGCTTGTTGGTCGGGAAGGTGTCGGTAAGATGGAGATCGTTGCCAAGCTTGCCGATAACATTATGAAGGAAACGGTTTCGGGCGAGCTCTCCGGCAAAAGGGTGATCGCGCTTGATCCGACAGCCCTCGTCGCCGCGACGGGCAGCAAAGAAAAATTCGAACGCGAATTTATAAAACTTTTTAATCAGGCAAGCGAAGCGGGAAACGTGATCGCGGTGATCGAAAATCTGCCCGCCTTTATAAAAAGCGCCGAAGCCCTCGGCTCGGACGCGTCGGCCTTGCTTGATCCGTATCTTGATTCTGCAGCACTCCAAGTAATCGCTTTTGCCGATCCCCGAGCTTTTCATAGCTTTATAGAGAAAAACGGCGTGCTCATGAACCGCTTTGAAAAAGTGCAGGTCAAAGAAGGAGATACGAGCGCGCTGGTGCGCTCGCTCGAAGATGGAGTTCTGGCCATCGAGCGAATCTCCGGTTCTTTCTTTACTTATCAGGCGCTCGTGGCGGTGGCGGAAAGCGCCGAACGCTATTTTTCGCAAAGTGTACCGACTGATGCCGCAAGAGATCTCCTCTACGAAATAGCACCCTACATGGAGCGGCAAGGGAAACGGGTGGTGGAAAGAAGCGACGTCTTGGAACTTGTCGAGGCAAAAACAGGAGTACCGGTCGGGGGAGTGAAGGAAAAAGAAAAGAGCAAACTGCTCGACCTCGAACGGCTGCTCCACGAGCGTATTGTCGGGCAGGATGAGGCGGTACGTGCTATCGCGAACGCCATGCGGCGGGCGCGTTCGGGTATGACCAATCCCAACCGGCCGATGGGCTCGTTTCTTTTCTTGGGGCCTACCGGTGTCGGAAAGACCGAGACGACCAAAACGCTCGCGGAAGTCTTTTTTGGCTCGGAAGACCACATTCTTCGCTTCGATATGTCTGAATTCAGCGCACTTGATGCGCTGACGCGTCTTATCGGCTCGTTTGAAGGCGGCGAGCCGGGCATTCTCGCCTCAACGCTTCGGGACAAACCGTACGGGGTATTGCTTCTCGATGAGTTTGAGAAAGCCTCAACCGAAGTACACAATCTTTTTCTGCAGATTCTTGACGAGGGCTTCTTTACCGATGCGTCCGGCGCACACGTCAACGCTCGGAATACGATTATTATCGCTACAGCCAATGCGGGGAGCGATCTTATCTGGCACTACCTCCGAGATGGGAAAAAGCTTGCAGAGATGAAAGACGTTATTGTCGAGGCGCTTATTTCGCGGGGAATTTTCAAACCAGAACTATTGAATCGCTTTGATGGAGTTATTCTCTTCCACCCTCTTGGGGAAACAGATCTCAAGGAGGTGGCGACTCACATGCTTGGGGGTCTCAACGAGAGACTGCGGGCCAAGGGCCTCGAGCTTGAGGTCAACGATGCGCTCGTCAATTTTCTCGTCAAAGAAGGATCGCACCCGGAATTCGGCGCTCGTCCTTTGAATCGGGCCATTCAGGATGTGATCGAAGAGAGAATTGCACGAAAAATTCTCGCGGGTGAGGCTAAACCCGGGAGCAAGATAGTTCTCGAGGAAGCGGAGCTCAGCAGATAAACCCGCACACTAAGTTTGGTCACGCAGTTGCGGAGAGCTCCTTTTTTTCTTTCGCTAAATTACAACAAAAATTTGAGCTTAGCAAGTCATTTACAATATGATCATGCGCTCCCTTGGATACATACTTTCTACTGTTGTTGCCTTTTTTGTCGGCGTCGGACTTTCTTTTACTCTCATGCAGGGAGTTGCTTCGGTACGGTCTCTCGAAACTGCCGAGCTCGCGGCGCCCGCTCCCAAACCAAAGAGTGAAGTGTCGGACGGCACGTATAAACCACCTCTAGTCGGCAAGGCGCTCTTTGTTGATCTTGACGCGATGACCGTTCTTGCATACGAGGACGGAACGCTCGTTAAAGAATTAAAAATTCTTTCAAAAGGATTGCCCGGTTCCGCGTGGCAATCGCTGCCCGGCGATTACCATATATTGAAGAAAGAAGAGAAACATTACTCGCCGCTCGGTAAAGTCTCCATGTCGTATAGCATACAGCTCTATGGCAACGTTTTCATGCACGGCGTGCCCCACTACGACGACGGCAGAGCGGTTCCGGAGAGCTTCTCGCGCGGTTCCATTCGACTGGCGACTGCCGATGCTCGTCTGCTCTTCTCCTGGAGCGATGAAAAAACTCCTGTTCGGCTGGCAGCAGCCGCTCTTCCACCCTACGAAGCAGCTTCCATATCATATGTGAGCTCGAGTTCTGCGAAGCCTCGCCTTGGCGCCGCCTCATATCTCGTGGCGGATATTGAATCGGGAGAAATTATTCTTGAAAAAGTACTGGAGCGCTCAGGACTTCAGACGGGAGTTGAATATGAAATGCAAGCAAGTTTTACGGCCGAAGATGGAAAGC
>JAUSIJ010000042.1 GCA_030647855.1 bacterium
CGCCAAGAGCGGAAACAAAAGTTTGTTGATCCAAAGCGACAGAGAACCGAGTAATCCCCAATGTGTACGAGCAAAAGGCACGCCTACACGATAGATAAAAATATTTTGAGAGCGCTCAAAGGGCAACAGTCGCCGATGAAACCGGAGCGTCACAATATGAAACTCGAAATGCGCGAGGCGACGGGCAACCTCTCCAAGGGCAATCTCTGCCCCGCCGACGATCGGATGATAGGCTAGGGAAAAAACAAGAATTCTCTTCATTACTCTATGATTGTTATCTCGTCCTTTTTACGACCAAAAACAAGATAGCCCGCCACCGCCAGAGTAAGCAGTCCGCCAAAGGCAGCGTACCAGAGATAGGAATTTTTTTCTGGTTCGACCACTAACTCCCTCGGCGCCTTGGTATTTTCATCCGGCAATGTTTCTATAAGAGCTGCCGTCTGCGCCGATTGAGAAACTGCCGAAATTGATGGCTCCTTTTTTGCCTTGGCCGCTACTTTTTTTTGTTCGACCGGAGCACCTTCGATCTTTGCGGGAGAAGGGGGCGGCTCGTTTGGCACTGCAACTTCCCTGTTACTTGGAGTTTCAGGAGCCTGGTACTCGGTTGCTACAGTACCATTAGGATACAGAAGAGCTACCTTTGCATTCAGAGTAGAAAATCCGATGGTTTTAGTGGCAAATTTTATGGTTTGGTGCCCTGGGATAATTGTATTTTTGGGGAAAGAAAAGAAAAGTTCGCTATTGCTGAGCCGCCACGAGCTTAGATCAAGCTCATATGAAGATCGATTGACAAGTTCGATAAAACCATCGGGTCCTTGGCTTATTGCACTGAGAGCAATATCCGGTGTCACCACTTTCAAACGAAGCCGCGCGGTCCCGGCTAACTCCCCCGACGCCGCATCTAACACCACGATATAGTCGCCCGGATAGGAAAAACTATGAAGGACATTTTTCCCCTCCTTACTTGCGCCATCGCCAAAATTCCAGATAAGCCGCGCATTGTCAATCGGCTGTTTGTTTATACCGAGCACTCTTCCCTCAAAAAGAACATCGGCGCCGGCGATCGCAGTTTTGCTCGACGTTTGAATAGAGACGGTGAGGGTCGGTACCAGAGGAACGATAGCGCTCGATTGTGGTGGATTAGTAGTCGCAACCGCCTGATCGGCGGCGGGAGGATCGAGAGGAGAAGAGAGATCCGGCAAAGCGGTTTCGGGCGCCGCCCCCGGTGTCGCAGGCTTCGCCACCCATGTTGATCCGACCATCTGGAGCGATTTACCGTCTCCGGCAGCGCCTGAACTGGAGTCGTACGTTACCGCGTGTACCGCTTCCAAGCTCGGATTCTTTATGACAAACGTTTCCCCGGTATTGCTAAACGAGGACCAGCTGCTTTTGATAAGGCCTCCAAGACTTTGCCATTTTTCTAAAAATTTTTCCGGGTTACTCGCCACAACTGCATACCCTCCCGGCGAAACCGTGAGCGAACCGCTGCCAAAGAGACTAAGTGCGTGATTGGTCTCGGCTTCGAAAAATTTCCAGCCGGTGAGGTCAACGGCGGCTCCGCCGCCGTTATGTATTTCAAACCACTCGTAGCCCGAGTCCGTTCCCTCCGCGTCATACATTATTTCGGTAATGGTAATCTGGCCGAGCGCTTGAAGCGGAAAAAAAATAAGAGAAAGTAATAAGATCTTCCGCATGGCGCTACTCAACTTTGAGTACTTTTTCAAGAACTTCCTTGGGCACCTCCTTTTTCACTTCCTCCCTGTCTTTCGGAGGAATAACGGCGGCTCTTTCTGCCGCTCTCTCGGGACGAGGATTACTGTTAGGAGCTTTTACGGAATTTGCCTGCTTTTCTTCTTGTACCACAGCCCCGAAGGACGATTCTTTTTTGAGAAGGGTAGCTAGGGCTTCCTTGAGTCCTGCCTTGTTTTCGCCGGAAGGCTTTTTTTCCTTGCCCGGTTCATTTTTATTGAGATGACCAAGCGACATGGCTTTGCGTAGTTCCGATTCCCTTTCAACCGCAGTGTTTGGTTTTAGAGGCCGCGGTTCATTCGGCTTTTCGGGCCGTCGCTCGACCGGCATTCTGTCCGGCATCCGGAGAGCTATCCGCTCGCCTTCTTTTTCGCGCGGCTTCGGTACGCGATCAAAGGCAAATTTATCATCGCCACGCGGCCCTTCCTGTCCCGCCGCAGCTTCGTGCCAGCGTTTGATATCATCCTCAACTTTTGCCCGAGGTTTTGCATAGCGCCGGCGCGACTCGGCCACGATTTTATCTTTGAAAGAAACTATTGCGGGGCGGATGGGCGGCAGGGTGATCGCGGAGAACGGCGCCGAAGTTACTCCGTCTATCATGAGCTTAAGATAGATTTGGATAAAGCCGAGATTGACCATGTCTTCCGCGGTAAAAACCGGGGCGTACTCTTTTTCAAGCACTTCAGCATCATAGGCTCCAACACGAAAAGCAATCATGGTGCCAACGTTGCCGAACACGGCCGCCCGAACTTCTTCAGACATTTGTTCAATATACTGATGAGCTATCGTTAAAGAGAGTTTATATTTGCGAGCCTCGGAGAGAATGTCGGCAAACGATTCGTTAGCAAACGACTGGAACTCGTCGACATACAGATAAAAAGCCGGTAATCTCCGAGATTCGTTATCATGAAGGTCAGCCCGGGACATGGCGGAGAGATAAATTTTCGTGATTATCATACTGCCCAAAAGGTTGGCGTTGGCCTCGCCTACGCGACCCTTCGACAGGTTGATGATAATAATTTTACGCGCATCCATCATTTTTCTGATATCAAAGGTGGATTTCGGCTGACCGATGATATTTCGAACGAGCGGATTGGAAATAAATTGCCCGATCTTGTTCTGAATGGCGGCCCCCGCCTCCTGCATATACCGCTCGCCGTATTTGGCAAACTCGTCGATCCAGAAGGAGCGCACCGAAGGATCGGTAATATTTGAAGTGACACGCTTACGGTATTCCTTGTCAGCGAGCATCCTGTTGACTCCGATAAGCGTCGAGTCGGGATATTCAAGGAGCGCCAGAAGAATATTGTTGAGAATGTACTCCATGCGCGCCGACCAAGCATCTACCCAGATTTTTTTGAAGGCGCTCATGAGCCCGTTTGCCACAAGGTGGCGCTTGTCGGGACCGACATCTTCCATGACGTTGAAAGAGATGGGATGATCGAGATCAAACGGAGCAAAATAGAGCACGTCTTGTATCCGATCTTCGGGAATAAAATCGAGCAAAAGCTCCGCTGTTTTGCCGTGCGGATCAATAAACGCCATGCCCTCGCCGCTCTGGATATCCTGTACGGCCATATTTTCAAGGAGAGTCGATTTCCCCATACCGGTTTTACCGATGACATAGACGTGCCGAGAGCGGTCTTTTTGGCGAATGCCGAAGGGCACTTTTTGGTTACGGGCGTCGGTTTCGCCTAGATAGGTGATCTTGTTCTCATCCATAAAGTGTGATGCTTTAAGTATATAGCATCAAGAAAAAACAAAAAAGCGAGGCGCGGCTTAACTACTGCTCGCTTTCAGGCAGGTAGCCAGAGCTTGTGTAGCGGTTGGAGGCGTTCCAAAACATCCATGAGTCGAGACCAGAATCATTGGTCGCTTTGATCTGGGCCCGAATCATGGCCGGCGTGTAGTCTGCGCCAAGATGAAAATCTTGGAGCCACGGTCGCAGCTTTGCAGGTGTGGTGCTTGCCCGGGCGACCGCTTTTTGCATCGAGTAAGCCACCACCTCATAGGGCATGGCAGCCGGGTTAGAAAGACCAATAAACCCAGGAGGATAGTGCGAAGGATAGACCATGGGAG
>JAUSIJ010000051.1 GCA_030647855.1 bacterium
ATCATATGGACCGATTAAGGTCGTGCCGCTCTACCACCCGGCAGTGGTGGTGTATAACAATTTGATGAAAAAAGTACTTGAAGAAGATTTTAAAAAAATGATACGTTATGCCGCATAAAGGTTACCATCCTCCGAACATAATTCTAGAGCGGTACGCCGATGTTTTGGTTAATTTTGCCCTTGGAAGCGGAAAGGGGATTAAGCGAGGCGATGTCGTGTATGTTCAGGCGAGCGAATATGCCAAGCGACTGTACGGTGAGATTCTCCGCGCGGTTTGGAAGCGTGGCGGGCACGTGATCGGACGGTATCTACCCGACAACGAGTCCTGGTTTAATTTTGACAGCGAGTTTTTTAAGCATGCCGACGCTCATCAAATCGCTCACTTTCCGGCCAAGTTTTCGCGCGGACTCATTGATGAAATTGATCACTCGGTCTACATAGACAGCGAAACTGACAAGCAGTCACTTCGGGGCGTTGACCCGAAAAAAATCATGGAGCGCGGCAAAGCACACAAGCCTGCTCTGGAATGGCGTGATAAAAAGGAAAATCTCGGGCAGTTTACGTGGACAATGGCGCTCTACGGAACACCAGCTATGGCCAAGGAAGCAAAACTCCGCGAAAAAGAATACTGGCATGAAATAATCAACGCCTGCTTTCTCGATAAAAAAGATCCGGTAGCCGAGTGGAAGCGCGTTTACCGATCACTTGAGGGCTATCGGAGGCGCTTAAGCGAACTGCCGATCGAGCGTATGCGGATTAGGGGACCGGATGCGGACCTTACCATTACGCTCGGAGAAAAGCGGCGGTGGATGGGCGGAAGCGGCAGAAACATCCCGAGTTTTGAATTGTTCACCTCTCCCGACTGGCGTGGCACAGAGGGCTGGATACGCTTTAACCAGCCCCTCTATCATTATGGCAATCTCATTCAAGGGGTCGAACTCGAATTCAGAAAGGGACGTGTCTATCGATTCTCGGCGCGAAAAGGTGAAAAGGTGCTTGAGGCCATGCTCGCGGTTCCAAACGGCGACAAGGTGGGCGAGTTCTCTCTCACCGATAATAGATTCTCGCGTATAACAAAATTTATGGCGGAAACGCTCTACGACGAGAATATTGGAGGGCCGAACGGTAACACTCACATAGCGCTTGGAAAGGCATACCATGATTGCCTGAAGGGCAACATAAAGAAGATGAGGAGAAGCGACTGGCAGCGTTTGGGTTTCAATGACTCTTCAGTTCATACCGATATTATTTCTACGGCGCCCCGCAAAGTTACGGCGTTCCTTAGAGGAGGCACCAGCGTGGAGATATATAGCAATGGGCGCTACACATTCTAAAAAAGATTGACTATGCCATCGGAACTTTATTCTTGGAATCTTAGCCTTTTGTACGCATCGAAGCGCGATCCGGCCATCGAAAAAGACACGCGCCAAGCGGAAATATTGGCCGAAGCCTTTGAAAAAAAATATCAGAGCTTCAACGACTACTTGAAGGACAGTGCCCTGCTAAAAAAAGCCCTCATTGAGTACGAAGAGCTCGTCAGGGTGCTTGGCGGCGAGAAGCCTATTCGATATTTCAGTTTGCTCAAGGATCTCGATGTTACCGATGATGAAGCGGAAGCCGCACTAAACAAGCTTACGGAGCGCTTTACCATTGCCTACAATAGAATAAAATTTTTTGAAATTGAACTCGGCAAGATTCCTAAAGATGATCACACCAAACTGCTCGCGGACAAAGACTTGTCCCACTTTCATTATTATCTCAAGCAGGCCTTCCTGCGCGGCCGGCATCTTCTCTCGTTGGGCGAAGAGCAGATCCTCTCGCAGAAGATGCTTCCGAGCCATACCCTTTGGATTCTCGGTCAGGAAAAAAATCTTAACCGCCGCGAGATCGTCTTTAAAAACCAAACATTGCCGCTCGCCGAGACACAGAATAAGATTCCGCTTCTTGGAACGAAAGAGCGTAAGATTCTCCATAACAAAGTAATGACGACGCTTAAAGAAGCGAGTGATTTTGCCGAGAGCGAGATAAACGCGCTGCTGCTCGATAAAAAAATTGATGACCGTCTGCGCGGTTTTGCCGATCCGTTCGAGAGTGTGCTGCTTGATCATCAAATCGAGGCTAAGAGCGTCAATTCGCTTTTGCGTGTGGTCAACAAAAACTTTCATCTCTGTCACCGCTTTTATGCCGTGAAGGCGAAGCTACTTGGCATGCGCCGACTGACCTATGCTGATAGGAACGCGAGTATTCCAGGGGAGACCAATGGGTATTCTTTTGAGGAGGCTACCTTCGTTATCCGCAAAGCCATCGGCCGCCTTGATCCGAGGTTTGCGATGCTCTTTGATAAATTTCTCAAAGAAGGTCATATTGACGCTTTTCCCAAAAAAAAGAAGAAGGGGGGAGGTTATTGCTTTGGCGGAATCGAAGTGCCTACTTTCATATTGATGAACTATGTTCCGGGATTCGGCTCTCTTATGACCCTTGCTCACGAAATGGGTCATGCTATTCATACCGAGCTTTCAAAGTCGCAAACGCCGCTGTACCAGCCTTATTCGTTGGCACTCGCGGAGACGGCGAGCAATCTTTTTGAACTGATTGTTTTCGAAGAGATTAATGAGACGCTGCCCGCGGAAGAGCGTTGTCTCGCCCTGCATAATCAAATTAACGGCGATGTGGCTTCTATTTTTCGCCAGATTGCTTGTTTCAACTACGAACAGGAACTGCACGCGCGGGTTCGTCGAGAGGGCAGTGTTTCCCGCGAACACATGGCTAAGCTCCACAACGATCATATGAAGAGGTATCTCGGGCCGCTCTTTGAGCTAACCCCGCTCGACGGTTATTTTTTTGTTCAGTGGTCGCATATCAGACGTTTTTTTTACGTATATACGTACGCCTACGGCCTCCTCATCGCTCGCGCACTTTTTGAACGATATAAAAAGGATCGCGCATATGCTTCGAGTATCATAAAATTTCTTTCGGCGGGGGGAAGCGAGAGCCCGGCTCAAATTCTTCGCGAAATCGGCATTGATATTACGAACGCCGATATATTCCGGGAAGGACTAAAATCGCTTGAAGAAGACATCGCGGCGCTAGAGAAGCTCTCTAAACTCGTATAATATAGAGCTATGCATTCAGACGAAATTCGCAAGCGATTCCTGCGTTTTTTCGAATCGAGGGGGCACCGCATTATTCCGTCGGCTTCTCTTGTACCGGTAAACGACCCTTCAGTCCTCTTTACCACTGCTGGCATGCACCCGCTTGTTCCATACTTACTTGGCCGGGAACATCCGGAAGGGAGAAGGCTTACGAATGTACAAAAGTGCGTTCGAATGCAGGATATTGAGGAGGTTGGTGACGCCACGCATGACACATTTTTTGAGATGCTTGGAAACTGGTCACTTGGAGATTATTTCAAAAAAGAGGCGATCGAATGGAGCTATCAACTCCTAACGTCGAGAGAAGAAGGCTTCGGCCTGGATCCGGAGCGACTCTATGTCACGGTCTTCGCCGGAGACAAGAATGCCCCGCAAGACCGCGAGTCAAAGAAACTCTGGCTCGGGCAGGGCATTGCCGAGAACCGCATTTACTACCGAGGTGCCGACGCCAATTGGTGGCCCGCGGTAAAAGACCCGGTCAAAGACAGATGGACCGGTCCGACAGGCCCGGACACCGAAATGTTTTATGACGTAACGGCGGCAGGACTCGGCAATTTGTCGCATAATGACTTTATGGTGGCTGAAAAGAATCAGGAGGTGGTCGAGATATGGAACGATGTCTTTATGGCATACGAAAAAAAGGACGGTCAGATCGTACGAGAACTCGAATCGAAAAATGTTGATACCGGCGCGGGGCTTGAGCGTTTGGCTATGCTTCTGCAAAAAAAAGATAGTATTTTTGAAACTGATCTTTTTGAAACGATAATGCCGATTGTGGAGCGACTGACCGATAGTACGAAATCAGAGCGTATTGTCGCCGACCACATGAGAACTGTCGTTTTTATGATCGCCGATGGAGTTGTACCCTCAAACACCGAACGAGGATACGTACTCCGGCGACTCATCCGCAGAGCCATTTTTCACTTGAAAGACAAGATACTGCAGCCTGAGGATGCGAAGGCTTTCGCTTCGTCGGTTGCGCTTAAATACAAAGAGTCGTATCCGGAACTGGCCGCACGCGTGTCCGAGATAGAATCGGTAATACTTGAAGAAGCGGATAAATTTAAAAAGACGCTGGGCCTTGGGTTGCGGGAGCTTGAAAAGCTCTCAGGCGGCACCATGTCGGGGAAAGACGCATTCATTCTTTTCTCTACCTACGGTTTTCCCCTCGAGATGACCGTTGAGATTACCAGGGAAAGGGGGGTCGCGGTAGACGAAGCCGGCTTTTATGAGCACTTCGCTAAACATCAGGAGCTCTCGCGAGTGGGCGCCGAAAAAAAGTTCAAAGGCGGGCTTGCTGACACGACAGCGATGGCGGTTAAGTACCACACCGCGACGCATCTTTTGCATCAGGCGTTGCGTATGGTACTTGGATCTCATGTGCTGCAGCGGGGTTCAAACATAACCTCGGAGCGCCTGCGATTTGATTTTACTCACGGAGCCAAAATGACCGAGGATGAAAAAAAGAGAACGGAAGATATTGTCAACGGGAAAATAAGGGAAGGCTTGCCGGTGCAATGCGTCGTTATGCCGCGAGAAAAGGCCGAAGAAACGGGCGCCCTGCACCTTTTCGAGGAAAAGTACGGAGATTCGGTGAACGTTTACTACATAGGAGAAAAGCTCGAAGGGGCGTTTTCCAAGGAGTATTGCGGCGGACCACATGTGAACAATACGCAAGAGCTCGGTCATTTTAAAATTACGAAAGAAGAGGCGGTGTCATCGGGCGTCAGACGCGTAAAAGCGGTTCTCTCCTAGACAGTCGTTTGCTCTGCGGCCCGTGCTCGGTATAATTAGCTAATATGGCGCTCTTTCGATCGAGTAAGCAAAAATTTCCGACCCTCGTCATCGATATTGGGGGAGGAAGTGTAGGTGCCGCCGTTATTTCTCGCGGACCAAAGCCGTTCATTCACTTTGCCACGCGTGAAATAATACGAACTGAATCTGATACAGCCGAATCCCGTACGGAAGATCTGACCAAGAAAGCGCTCGAGAACGTCCTCCATAAGGTGGGTGGCGAACTCGGGCGGGAGCTCGGTCATGTGGGTGGAACGGTTGATGACATCATCGCTATCATATCCTCTCCGTGGTATTTTTCTAAAACCTCGACGGTACATACCGAGCACGATACGCCGGTCCCCTATAAAAAATTCCTGTTCAATGACCTTTTGCTCGCAGAGGAAAAGATTTACGAAGAATCGCTTTCCCATGACCCGACAATTTCTCGGCTCAGGGATCATCTTGAGTTTGTGGATCGCGCCATAATTGAAACGAAGCTTAACGGTTACAGCACCGATAACCCCGAGGCTCACTCGGCCCGATCGCTCGACATTGGATTTTTTATGAGTCTTATGTCCCGCGACGTCAAGGCCGCCTTTAGCGGCATCATCGAGAAGCAGTATCACCGAGAACCCCGCTACTTTTGCCTGCCGCTCGTTGTGTTCGGCGCAATGCGAGACCTTCGCCCGGGCTTACGCGATTACTTGTTTATCGATGTCGGCGCACTGGTTACCGACATAACTGTTGTCAAAGGTGGATCGATTTTCGGGACCGCATCGTTTCCCCTTGGCAGAAATTTTTTACTGAAGGAGATGTCGGTCGCATTTAGCGTTGAGGAAAACGTTGCGCTGTCTTTCGCCACGCTTTATGTTGATGGCAAAATCGAGCCATCCCTTTTTCTCAAGATGGGTAAAGTTATTGAGGAGGTTGAAAGTAAGTGGCGCTCGGGCCTTCATGCCGCTCTTATGCATTATGCCAAGGACATTTTCGTACCGCTCACGGCTTATCTCTCGGTAGATTATGACTTCCTCTCTTTCTTTAAAACATTTGCCGAGCACGAGCGCGTCGGACAGGTTGACCCTTCGGATGAAGCCCTCGATGTAGTTCCGCTTACTAAGGAAATTGTAAGAGAGCACTGCGAGTACCAAAGTCAGCAGTTTGCTGATCCGATATTATCCATCGGCAGCGCGTACATTAACAAAATTGAAGCCCGATAAATTGCCAAAACTCTTTAAATTACGTAAAATAGTGAGCGAAGTATGAGCAAACGGATCGTACAAGACATGGTTCCGCCGGATAAGCGAAGCATTCGCCGTATTCCGGTGCCCGCCCGCGATGAACGAGAGAAGAGCGTTCATAGAGAAACCACCCCTCCGCCGCCACCGCCGATGCCAAAGATCCATAAGCGAGGAAGCAGGGGAAAAAGATCGAGGTGGTTTTTGTGGTTTCTTGCCTTGATATGCGTGATTGTGCTCGCCTTTTCCTTCCTCTCACTCTTTGCCGGTGCTAAGCTTGAGGTTTTGCCTCGGCAGGCAGTAGTTGCAATCGACCGCGAGTTTAACGCGGTTAAGGGTGGTAACAAAAACGATCTTTCGTACGATACGATCAAGCTTTCCAAGGACGGGGGAGAAATTGTCACCGCGACAGGCGAGGAAAACGCGGAGAAGAGAGCGACCGGCCAGATTGTCATCTATAACAACCATGACGCGTTCGATCAGCGCCTTATAAAAAATACCCGTTTCGAAACACCGACAGGGCTCATTTTTCGACTTGAATCATCGGTCGTCGTACCGGGAAGAAAGCAAGTGGAAGGCAAATGGATACCGGGAAGCGTCGAGGCAACGGTCTTTGCCGATTCGCCGGGCGACAAATACAACATTGATATTTCAGATTTCACTATTCCGGGCTTCAAGGGTGACCCTCGCTATAACGGATTTTATGCCCGCTCCAAGACCAAGATGACCGGCGGTTTCATCGGTAAGCAAAAGGTTGTTTCCAAAGAGGTGGAGAAGGCAACACGTGAGGGGATTAGAATTGATCTCAAGGAAAGAGTCCTTAAAGAAGTCCGCTCGCAGATTCCGGCTGGCTATGTCCTCTATGACGACAGCGCTTACTTCGAGTTCGAGTCGCTTTTATCAAGCGAAAAAGACAACAACTCAATTCAGATCAACGAGCGCGCGCTTTTTTACGGCATTATCTTTGACCGGGGCAATTTAAGCAAACATATTGCCAAGGCTGACTGGCCGGACTACAAAGATGGCGAGGTAGACGTAGTTGATATCGAGAAACTCGGCTTCACCATCAAAAATAAGGAAAACATACGGCCATGGGAGGTTGAACAAATTACTTTCAGACTGAAAGGCTCGGCGCTCCTTGTGCTTGAATTCGACGAAGCGGCCCTCAAAGCAGACCTCCTTGGCAAGCCCAAAAGAAGCATCAGTGCGGTACTGGCCGGATATCCGAGTATCGAGAAAGCGGAAGTCACCGTAACGCCTTTTTGGAAGAACTCGCTTCCGCGCAAGGCAAAGGATATAAAAATTGAACGCAAAATCGGTGGCATATAGGGTCCCAAACGAACTTCATCATTTGCTAATAGAGAGGGGGAGGGACAAAAGGGGTTGACTCGTCTACGTGTCTTCTGCTAAAATGCTAGACATTGCTTTAAATTAATGGCAAACAACAAAGAAAAAGCGTCAAGTGTTTTCGGAGTTGTTACTGAAGCATTACCAAACACCCTCTTTCGGGTCAAACCGGACGAAGGTGCAGAGTTCCTTGCCTATCTTTCCGGAAAAATGAGACTGCATAGAATCAGGGTAATGATCGGTGATAAGGTACAAGTTGAAATTGACCCCTACGGAGGCAAAGGACGCATTGTTCGCAGACTATGAGAGTTCGGTCATCAGTTAGAAA
>JAUSIJ010000059.1 GCA_030647855.1 bacterium
ACCCGTGTGAGGCGCTTAATGGTATTTTCGCGGTTGCTTTCTTTCCATATGAGCGCCTGAGGAGTATACGATGGCTCGATGAAGAAATAATCTAACTCACCGCCTGCTACCATTTTTTCGAGGTCTCCGTAGGTCTCAATGCGTTCCATGATGGTTGGCATCAGGCGATCGAGGAAAATATCACTTATGTGCTGGAATTTCTTGGTGAGAATCGTCTTTATCTTAGAATGCAGTATTTCTCTCGGAAGTTTTTCGAGATGCTTTTTATTGATCCACTTGAGCTTATCCAGATTAAAAATAGCCCCGCCCTTTTGTATCTTATTGAGATCGAATTTTTCGATGAGTTCCGAGATTGTAAAAATTTCCTCGGCTGTTCCGGGATTCCATCCGAGGAGCGCGAGATAGTTAATGATCGCCTCAGGCAGATAGCCCATAGCCTCATATTCGGTTACCCCTACAGCACCGTGCCGCTTCGAAAGCTTTGATCTGTCTGGGGCAAGAATAAGCGGTAGGTGGGCATATTCAGGTTCAGGTGCCCCTATGGCGTGGGCAATCAAAATCTGTCGAGGGGTGTTTGAGATGTGGTCTTCACCACGAATGACATGAGTGACACCCATCTCAAAATCGTCTATGACGACAGTGAGGTGGTAGAGAGGCTCCTCGAGATCTTTAGCAATGACGAAATCACCGAGCTCTTCAGTATCAAAGGTGACCTGTCCCCTTATGATATCGGGAAAGCTGATCTTTGTGTTCGGATTTTTAAAGCGGATGACCGACGAGCGCTTTAGAGTGTCACTCGTTTCCTCTGATACATACGCTTTCTTTTCCTCAATAAGCTTCTCGATATACCGCTTATATAATTCCGTACGCTCGGATTGGCGGTAAAAAGCATCGTGTTCAAGGCCGAGCCAAGTCATGCCCTCGAGGATATTATCCTCAAATTCTTTTTTAGAACGCGCTTTGTCGGTGTCTTCGATTCTTAAAATAAAGGTGCCGCCGTTCTGTCTGGCAAAAAGATAGTTAAAGAGGGCTGTTCTGGCGCTGCCTATATGGAGAAATCCGGTCGGCGAAGGAGGAAAACGGGTTACGACAGTATCGCTCATGGAGCATATTGTACCGCTCGCCCCCTCTTTTCTCAAGCAGAGTGCTTTGGCACTGGGAGCCTATAGTCACCTCACGTACGAAAAATCAAAAACTCGCTCTGCGAGCTCAAACAGTTTGATTTTTCTGTTCAGCTCCTTACGCTCCAACAGCGCCTCTCGCAATGCTTTCGAAAGGAGGGGGCTCGCTTGGCTGTTCATATTTTCCACCCAGCGAGGAATATTTACCTTCCTTAATCTTTCACTTAAGCGAGAGATATTCTTTCTGAAAGACTTGCGCAGGCGCGGCGGCGCCGAGCAGGAGAGAATTTTCAGCAGAATTTTACGCGTGCTTTCAGAAAGGATACTCGAGCGTCCTACTCGTGTTCGAGGGCAAGATCCAAGATTTCATCGGCAATTTTTTCCGCCGCATCAAGCTTGGCAAAAGCTCGGGCTTTCTCTGTCATGGCTTCCCGCAAGCCCACATTGCCCATCAGGCGATCTATTTCCGAGAGCAAGATATAGGTACTTAGGTTGTATTCTTCAATGACGATGCAGGCACCTGTTCTCGCATAGGCAAAGGCATTTTTGCGCTGATGGTCGCCGTTTGAGTTGGTGATCGGAATAATGATAGAAGGGATTCCCCAGGCTGCGATCTCAAAGATTGTAGAGCCCGCTCGCGATATGACAAGCTTCGCCACTCCAGCGGACATTCGCATGGCGAGATCATTGAGGTAGTCAAAGGGCCTGTAGCGGTCCTTGTGGGCACTTCCTTCCAAAAGAAGTTCCGCCATATTTTTCATTTGCAGGTAATTTTTCTTTCCGGTCTGGTGGATAATTTGATATTTTTCCACCAGCTTCGGCAAAAGGTCGATCAAACTTTCATTGATAAGCTGCGATCCTTGGGATCCCCCGAGAATAAGAATAACGGGCACCTCCGGCTCAAGATTTAAATACTCGTGTGCCCCACTTGTAGCCGGATACATTATCTCTTTGCGAATAGGATTACCGGTATACGCCACTTTGCCTTCAGGGAAATAGAGGGCCGCCTCCGGGAAGGAAATGGCGATACGCCTAGCGAATTTCGCCGCCCACCTATTTGTTCTTCCCGGCACACTATCGGACTCGTGAATGATAACGGGTATCTTAAAAATCTTTGCTGCTAAGAGCGCGGGGAAGCTTACGTAACCGCCTTTTCCGAAAATAACGTCGGGAAAAATAAAAAAAATCTGCCAGAGGCCTGTGAAAATTCCCCATGACATCTTAAAAAAATCAAAAAAGTTCAGGATAGATGCGTAACGGCGTATTTTACCGGCGGCATTTCGCCTGTAAATAATATTGTTTTCAAAAAGAGCCCGAGGATTGTAAGGCTCCGGAGCCATGTAGTAAATGTCTGCATCGAGCAGTTTGCGTTCTCGAAGCTTGTCATGAAGCCGCTCTGCCACCGCAATGAGCGGATAAAAGTGACCGCCCGAACCGCCACCTGTGAGTAATATCTTCATATATTTAGGTTCTAGGCCTTAGGCACTAGGCTTTAGGGATTATTTGCTAACTCCTAAAGCTCAAAGTCCAATGGCTGCTATCAATCTCTAACGTGATTCATTAGCTACAATAACTTGCGATACTTAGAGATATTGAGAATAATTCCAACTTCCGCCAAAGCAAAAAAGAGCGCCGTTCCGCCATGACTGACAAACAAAAGCGGGATGCCCGAGAGCGGAATGATCCCGAGCATGGACGCGATGTTGATGAACGATTGGGATAGTATCAGTATAACAATCCCCACTGTGAGCAGTCCACTGAAACTATCAGGCGCTTGTGAAGCGATTTTCAGTCCGCGGATGCCGAAGAATAAAAAAATGATGATCAGCCCAACGCTTCCTATAAAGCCGAACTCCTCCGCGGCGACCGCGAAAATAGAATCCCCCATCGGTTGTGGTAAGTACTTGAATTTTTGAATGCTTTTGCCGAATCCTCGTCCTTTGAACCCCCCGGATCCGATAGCGATGAGTGA
>JAUSIJ010000001.1 GCA_030647855.1 bacterium
TGCTCTTCCGCCTTTGGCGGAAACCAGGCCTGCAAGCCCTCCGTAAGGTTTTTCAGAACAAGTGTCTCGCTTGGGCGATAGAGGCAGTGCAATGTTTTGCAAAAGTAATGCCTCGCGTAGGCTGAGTAGTGTTTGACGATCGGCTCATGCTATGGTAACCTCATCATCAGATTGTCGCGAAATGGGTCGCGGCAGGAAAGGAGCTTTCCATGCGAAAGTTGTTACTTCTGGGGGTTCTCATTATGCTGGTGGCGCTCATGCTCGCACCAAACGAGAGCAGGGCAGACCACCGAAACTTAGGGCAGTCGAATGCCTGGTGCGACAGTACCAGGATCGAGGTTTCGTACAGTTTTCGCTATCGCGAATACGAGCCGCAGCCGGTCTACCGGCCGACGTACGCGACATGTGAGAGGCCGTACTACAACACTGAAACCTACTGCTACCGCCCCCTCACTCGCTCGAGCTACACGAGCTGGCAGAGCGATTACCGGACCGGCTCCCGCTTTCTGGTGTATCACGACATGGATCACCGGCGTGTCTGGAGTCGTTATGGCGGCTCGCTCTATTACAGCCGCTATCGATAAGCAATACCCCTCAGCCTCAGGCTGAGGGTTTTTTTATAGGTGTCCGCACTTTATACTTAAGTTATGCGTCTCGAATTAAAAGAAGTAATGGCGGTGCTTGCCTTCCTTCTTATATTTTTCGCTCCGGCTTTTTTTGGAGTCGAAGACATTTCGCTTCCAGAGCGGAGACCAAGAGGCGAAGTACTCTTTAGCGGGGACATCATGCTTGGGCGAAACGTGGAGGTACTTATGAAGCGTTTCGGATCAGACTACCCGTTCGAAAAAATCCAAGCGGTGCTCTCCCGGGCAGTGGGGGTGGTCGGTAACCTCGAGGGACCCATTCCCGAGGTGCACGTGCCAACACCGAGCGGTTCGACAAGGTTTTCGTTTGCCTCAAGCACGGTTGGCCCGCTCGAGCGCAATAATTTCTCGGTCCTTTCACTTGGCAACAATCACACGCTTGATTATGGAGATCGCGCCCATGAGAGAACAGTGAGTTTACTCTCCGACAGAGGGATCGCAAGTGTAGGTCACGCTGTGGCGATCGATTCTCGCTCCTACGTTCGTCGCGCGATCGGCGGCATGCCTTTTGTATTTTTTTCTTTTAACGCCACATATCCGGTCTTTTCAGCGGACGAGGCTACAGGGCTTGTGGCAAAAGAGAGCGACCCGCATACTTTTTCTGTGGTGCTCATGCACTGGGGGGAGGAGTATTCGCTTAGAGCTAGTGAAAAGGAGCGCGCCCTCGCACGCTCTTTTATCGATCAAGGAGCCGACCTTATTATCGGTCACCATCCGCACGTCGTGCAGGGAATTGATATGTACAAGGATCGTCCGATCTTCCATTCGCTCGGTAATTTCATTTTTGATCAGTACTTTTCCCAAGATGTTGAGGAAGGCCTTCTAGTTCGTCTGAGGGCTCGGGGAACATCGGGGCTTTCATACGAATTAATGCCGCTTCAAAGCATTCGAAGCCAGCCCATGCTTATGACGGAGCCCGAACGTTCGGCTTTCTTGTCGAAGCTTGCCGAAAGGAGTAACCAGTCGATCCGACAATTTATCGTGAAGGGGATACTCACAGTCCCATCTCCTCTTGTTGGCCGAGAGTAGGTTATACTATTGATATATGGAAATAAATTATATGAATAGGGGTACGCGGAACAGTATTTTGCTGCTTCGTATTTTTGTCGGCTTTCTCGTGCTGTATCTTGGCATCATGAAGATGCTTGATCTAACGGTGCAGGCCAAATTTATCTTTCGAGAGGCCACAATATTTGCTCCTTTTTACCAGTGGCTTTTGCAGCCATACAACTCCTTGTGGCTCGAATTTATCGATACCTGGGGTCTTATGATCGTCGGGGTTCTTCTTATTGTCGGTTTCTTCACCCGCGGGGCGTCAGTGGTCGGTATCCTCTATATGTTGGTGTATTATTTTGCCCTGCTTCATTTTCCGCTCGTTGGAGAATTCTACTATGTTGTGAGCGACCATGTCATTTATATTATTTGTTTTACTCTTTTCATCTCTTCTCGTGCTGGCGAATACTTTGGGCTCGATGGATTGCTGCGCCGCGGGAGATGGAGTTAGAAATTAAAAAAGAAAAAAGAAATAATAATTTTTTAATTTTTCATTTTAACTTTTAAACTTATTTTATGGATTTTGTAATCGGACTACTTCAATGGGGGCCTTCGATAACGATGATAGCCTTCGGCATCAGTCAGTGGCGTCACCCGGAAAAGTGGCTCGAATATATCCCTCTGTGGATCATGCGCTACTCGTTTACGGGCGATAAGAAAATGCTCATGCGTTTTCACTCACTCGGGAATATCGTCTTCGGAGTCTTTTTGTTCTCGACTCTTTATCCGCTCCTCGGGGCGTGGGTAGCCTTTCTCTGGTGGCTCTCAATTCTGCCGCTCGCCTTTCGGGTTGACTGGACGATCGGAATGCGCGATCTCTCGATTACAATCTCGCTTGCCGCTCTTGTTGGTTTTTTGATGTTTTAAACCGGCTTTGGCTTAAGAGAGCGTAAATAATGACGCCCTTTTCCATTGTCCAAAAAAGTAACCAGTAGGCGAGGATAGAGATCAATAGGATGAAAGAAAGGGGGAGGGTGTCGCCAAACACTCCCAAAAACGGAGCTTCTAGAACCTTCGAGACTCTCTCAATTGCTTTAGGAAACAAGAGGTGGGGATTAACTGCTAAGAGGAAAAAAATAAGTCGCAGTCCGAGAACAGCCAATACGGAGGCGAAGAGGTGCCTAAGAATGGAAATTCTTCTAGTGTGCCTCGGCGATAGGTAGTAGG
>JAUSIJ010000006.1 GCA_030647855.1 bacterium
AGCTTCCGGCGAAGCGGGCAGGCGGTTATACGCGTTTTGAGAATAAGAACCTGAGCATTTTCTTTACCCGAACACTAACTTTCAGTAGGTCGTTTCCGCAAGTGATCAATTTGTTGGCCTAGGGTTCGATTAGATGTTCTACCGGCTCTTTTAGGTTCTTATCTTGGGGAACAACGACTTGCATACTGAAAATTAGTGTACGGGTTTACCTCGCGAGACTTTTCCGATAAGATGAGGCATACAACGATGCGCCAGAGCACACTCTTCAGTAAAACTCGAAAGCAAGCGCCGGCTGATGAGGTGGCAAAAAACGCCGAACTCCTTATCAAAGCGGGCTTCATACACAAAGAAATGGCTGGTGTGTACTCCTATTTGCCGCTTGGACTTCGCGTTTTAAATAAGATTTCCGATGTCATTCGGGATGAAATGAACTCCATCGGCGGACAGGAGCTTTTTTTGACCGTACTTCAGGACAAAGAGACGTGGAGCACGACGAACCGCTGGAGCGAAGAAGTGGTTGATAGTTGGTTCAAAACAAAGCTCAAGTCGGGGACGGAACTTGGTCTTGGCTTTACCCACGAGGAGCCGCTCACTAAACTGATGAAGGACCATATTCAGTCGTACAAGGATCTACCGGTCTATGTTTATCAGATTCAGACCAAGTTTCGCAATGAACCTCGAGCCAAGAGCGGACTCATGCGGGGCCGCGAGTTTCTGATGAAAGATTTCTACTCTTTTTCTAAAGATGAGAAGAGCCACGTGGAGTTTTATGAAAAAGCGAAGGGGGCATATAAAAAGATTTTTGAACGTGTCGGTCTAGGTGGCCGCACGCACCTTACCTTTGCTTCGGGCGGGACCTTTAGCAAATATTCGCACGAATTCCAGACGGTCACAGAGGCGGGTGAAGACACTATACATATCTGCAGTTCTTGCGGGACAGCCATTAATGAGGAGATCTTCGCCGAACAGAATGTCTGTCCAGTTTGCAATGGCAAGGAATTTCGCACGGAAAAAGCGGTTGAAGTCGGGAATATCTTTAATCTGGGAAGCAGGTTTTCGGAAGCCTTTGACCTCTCTTACCTCGACGAATCGGGCCAAAAGAAGCTCGTTGTCATGGGAAGTTATGGTATCGGCCCCGGCCGGCTCATGGGAACTATTGTTGAAGCTCTTTCCGATGAAAAGGGCATGGTTTGGCCAAAAAATGTGGCACCGTTTGAGTATCATCTGCTCGATCTCTCAGGCGGCAATGAAAAAGTAAAAGCTTTCGCTGAAGATTTGTACGGGACGCTCTCAGCGGCTGGTCATGAAGTGCTCTATGATGATCGGCCGGCGCGGGCCGGTGAGAAATTCGCCGATGCGGATCTTTTCGGTATTCCTACACGGCTCGTGATAAGCGAGAAGACGATTGGTGAAGGCAAAATTGAACGAAAGGAACGCACCTCTGATACTCCGGCACTTGTCACCAAGGCAGAACTCGTAGGTTAATATGAAAAAAAGAAAATTTGAAAAAATATACCAATGGCTCTCAAATGACGTTGGGATTGATCTCGGCACGGCCAACACTCTTGTTTATCTTCGTGGACACGGGATAGTTATCAATGAACCGTCGGTTGTGGCTGTCAATAAAAAAACCGGTCAGGTGGTAGCAGTAGGCCAGCAGGCGCGGCAGATGCTCGGACGTACTCCGGCGCACATTACCGCGGTGAAACCCCTCGTTGACGGCGTCATCTCGGATTTTGAAGTTACTGAAGAGATGATTACGTATTTATTGAATAAAGCTCAGACTGTCACGCGAAGTAAAATGCTTGGACCGCGTGTGGTTGTTGGTGTACCGTCGGGAATCACGAATGTCGAGACGCGCGCCGTACGAGATGCGACGCGCAATGCCGGCGCCCGCGAGGTATACATAGTCGAAGAGCCGATGGCGGCCGCCATCGGCATGCGCCTTCCGGTAAAGGATCCGATCGGCAGTATGGTCGTGGACATTGGCGGCGGCACTTCTGATATCGCGGTTATCTCGCTTGGCGGCGTTGTGCGCTCGAAGAACCTGCGGATTGCCGGGGATAAGCTCAATGATGATATAATTTCATATATCAGAAGCGAGTTTAAGATTCTTATCGGAGAAAAGACCGCCGAGAGCATCAAGATTGCCATCGGAACGGTGATACCGGGTGATGCGCCAATGGAGGCTTCCGTGAAGGGAAGAGATCTTGTGACCGGTCTGCCGCGCGAGGTGATCATTACAGACTCGGATGTACGAGAGGCCATCTCGCAGTCGATCGATACGCTTGTTGAATCCACCAAAGAAGTACTCGAAACGACTCCGCCGGAAGTGCTCTCCGATGTCATGAATCGAGGGATATATCTTTGCGGCGGCGGGGCGCTTATCCGAGGGCTCGACCAGATGATAAGCGAACACGTCAAAATCCCGGTGCACATTGCCGAAGATCCTCTGACCGCTGTGGCGCGGGGGGCCGGCATTATTCTCGAAGACCTCTCTAATTTTGAAGAAGTTCTCATCGAAAACGAAGATGAGTTACCACTTAAAGACTAAGCGTAAAGGGCATGGACCACAGGCGATACCGCTCGTCGTTGTTCTCTTGGTTGCGACACTGACACTCGGCGTCAGGACTTTTTTCCCCAACGCCTTCGGCGCTTTTGCGTACACCGTGAGCGCCCCTTTTTGGAAAGTAAAAGGGCTCTTAGCTCGGGCAAGCGGATCATCGCTTTCAGTATTTTCCACAAAAATGGACCTTATCCGCGAAAATAACGAACTGAAAAATGAGCGCGCCGGGGAGGAGATCACTAAATTGATGGTTGATGTTCTTGTACGAGAGAATTTGGCGCTCAAGGCGGAACTTGGACGTGATGAAACAGACCAAACGATCCTCGCCTCGGTACTGGTAAACCCTCCATGGTCCCTCTACGATACCGTTATTATTGATGTGGGAGAAGGAAAAGGCGTATATGTTGGCGCAAAAGTAGTAGCGTTCGACTCGGTCCTTGTTGGCGAAG
>JAUSIJ010000015.1 GCA_030647855.1 bacterium
CACAAAAAGGGGGCTCGAGAGTATTACGACAGGCTCGTGCAATTGGTGTCGGAGCTCGGCCTTAGGGAGGCGGTAACCTTTATAGGATCCGTACCGTCGCAACAAATTCCGAGCACATATCAAACACACGACATCCTGATCTCGTGCACTCATATGCAGACATGGGGGATCGCCGCTTTTGAGGCTATGGCGACGGGCCAACTCGTTATCCTTTCACGCACCACTGGCGCGAGCGAAGTGCTCACTGACCGCGAGAACGTACTTATTGCCGAACCGCTTTCACCGACAAGCATTCGTGACTCCGTTAAAGAATTGTTTACCGACGTATCGCTTTGCCAGAAACTAAGTGAACAGGGGGCTCGTTTTGTCAGAGAAAAAATTACATGGGATAAGTACGCTGAGGCAATGCTAGAGTTGTTCAAGCAACCACGGAAGAAAGAGCACCATAAAAAAGAAGTCGGAGAAATTGCCGCGCGCCGTAAAATATACTATAAATAGCCGTATGAAGACCATGCTTATTACGGGGGGTGCCGGGTTTATCGGTACTAATGCGGCGGCTTACTTTGCTAAAAAAGGATATCAGGTTATTGCCGTCGATAATCTTTCGAGAAACGGCTCTGTCTATAATCGGGATTGGCTCCTTAGCGAGTGTCCGAACGGAGAAAGAATCGTTTTTGAACATGTTGACGTGGTGACTGATGCCGAAAGGCTCGGAGCGCTCGTTTCCGAAGCCGATGTAATTATTCATGCTGCCGGCCAGGTGGCAGTAACGACTTCAGTCGAACAGCCGCTCTATGATTTTGAGATAAATGTTCGAGGCACGCTCAATGTTCTCGAAGCCGCCCGACGATCTTCACGCAAGCCATTCGTCATATTCACTTCCACCAACAAAGTGTACGGGGGACTGGAGCGTCTTGTTTTTTTGGAAAAAGAAACACGATATGAAATTCCCTCGCTTCCCAGAGGGATCAGTGAAGAGTGCCAGCTCGATTTCTTTTCACCGTATGGATGCTCAAAGGGAGCGGCCGACCAATACGTGCGTGATTATTCGCGTATCTATGATCTGCCGACGGTAGTATTTCGCCAATCGTGCATCTACGGCGAACGCCAGTTTGGCATAGTGGATCAAGGGTGGGTTTCATATCTTGCGGCTCTGGCCCTTACCGATCGCCCAATAACTGTTTTTGGCGATGGCAAGCAAGTACGAGATTTACTTAACATTTCTGACCTTTGCCGAGCCTTCGAACTGGCGATTGCCAAAAAAGAAATTGTACGTGGAAAAATTTACAATATGGGTGGCGGTGCTAAACGGGCGCTTTCGGTGGGCGAATTTCTCAAGTTTTTGGAAAACAAACTTGCTCGACCGTTGAATATTCATTTTGCAGACTGGCGTCCCGGCGATCAAAAAGTTTTTATCGCAGACACTACGAGAGCAAAAGAAGATTTCGGTTGGGAACCCCTGATATCTTTTGAGGACGGTTTTACAATTCTCCACGAGTGGCTGGTCGCCAACCATGACTTGTTGGAAAAATCTTTCAAAAACGTTGCAGAGTCGAGACGTGCCGTCGCCAGCGCATGAGAACAATTGTTATCCCAAGTTTCCATTCGCTTGTCTCGCGCAATATTTTAACAGCGCCTTTTTTCGATCTCTTGAAGCAGTCGGGCTATACAATAGTCATCGTGGTACCGGAAAAAAAGAAGGATTTCTTTGAGAAACATTATGGAGGGCCGGCCGTCATAGTTCATGGCCTTGTTAACCGCTTGACTCGACTCGATGCTTTCTTTAAAACGTTTGCCCTCGCTGCCCTTAAGACTCGTTCAATTCTGATTATGCGCAAACGCGGCATGGGCATTGAACATCCGCTGCTCTTTCGTTTGCTCCGGCCTTTCGCATCGGCCACGCGACCGCTCATACCCATTCTTTATAAAATACTTATGCCGAAGAATACTCTCGGAGAGATTTTCGAGCGCTATCGAGCCCATGCAGTATTTTCCACGGACGTATTCAGCGCTAATGACTGCCGTATTATGCTCGAGGCAAAAAGGCGCGGAATACCCGTCGTGGGCATGGTGCGCTCATGGGACAATCTCACTGCCAAAGGAGGATTCAGAGTAGTTCCTGATGTTGTGGTTTTGCAAAATGAGATACAACAAAAGGAGGCGCAGATGATTCATGGAATTAATAAGAATCGTATGCGGATCGTGGGCATACCGCACTACGATCGGTATGTTAATGGTCCGACAAAAGATCGTGACGCGTTTCTAAAAGATCTTGGTATCAAAACGTCGGCAAAATATTTCGTTTATGGACCAATCGGAGACAGAATCGTGAAGGTTGGAGATTCACTGCGGCCTCACACCTATGACCGAAATGTCATTGAGTATCTTGATAAGCGATTGCCGAGCGGGTGTTATCTTGTTGTACGCACACCACCCACAGACACTGTCAACTTAGACGGTTACATTCCATCGTCTCGCGTTATCATTGAACAACCGGGTACTCGGTTTGGGGAGGGGAAATCGGTACGGATGACCGAACTGACCCGGTCAGATGACGATCATCTTGTAAACTTGCTCTATCATTCAGCTGGTGTCGTGACGGTTTTTTCAAGCCTCTGTATTGACGGACTGGTTCTAGGAAAACCCGTTGCTCTCTTGGCCTTTGATTTCAACCCTGCTTCATACTGGGAAAGCGTCAAGCGCCTGCATGAATTTGACCACATGGTCCCCGTACTTGAGAGCGGGGTATGCGATGTTCTTGAGAGTGCTTCAGCCCTTGATGCCTTCATACTGCGATCTCGAGAAGAGGGTTTGAAAAATAATTTAGAACGTCAACGGTTTATGGATCGGGAGTGCTTTCACTTAGACGGCAAATCAAGCCAGCGATTGTATGAACTTATCGAAAAGAATATCACTTCCGATGATACGGAGTTAGGATCATTGGAAGAGCATGTCGCCAAATACTCTACTATCCGTTAATATTGGAACGTCAACTCATGAAGCACAATATACTTGGAGTCAAAATAACCAATCATGACACTGGAGCGGCACTCATTTCGGGAGAGCGGATTGTTGCAATCGCAGAAGAAAGACTTAACAGAATCAAGCATTCCAGGCATATGTTTCCCGTCAAGGCGATTGATTATTGCCTTGACGCGCTCGGGATTAATGATAGAGCAGTAGATCTTATTGTTATAGATAAAGCGAGATCGCGCGAGGGGTTACCGCCGGAAGAAGTATGGAGACAACAGGTTGGGAGTCGTTTTCCTAACGCCGAAATTCATATCGTAAATCACCACGACGCGCACGCGGCTTCGGCCTTTTTTGTTTCACCTTTTGAAGAAGCGGCAGTGCTTATCGTTGATGGGGCTGGAGACCGATTGAGAGATCACCATGGGGTTTTAGGGACTGAAACGGAAACTCTTTATCGCGGTAACGGCAATCGTCTTACGGAGATCCAAAAAACCACTCACATGAGAGAAATGACGGGGTTTCCTTATACCCTTGGCATCGGCAAACTTTATTCTTTTATTTCCAATGGATATCTCAATTTTGGAAATTACAATGAGGGCAAAATGATGGGGCTGGCGCCTTATGGTGACGACCGGATTCTCAAGGTTTATCCGATGGATTGTTGGTTCAGGAAGATTGGTTCACATGTCCTTTGTAATCCCCGGATTACATTTGAGGGCATTTTGCGAGTGAAGGGCGAGAGGAAGAAGACAATGTTCTGGGGCCGTGTGAGTACAATGTGGAACGAAATTTTCTTGCGACTGGGTTACGCCTTCGTGCGATTGGCCGCGAGGAACCAGGATCCCCGTTTTGTTGAACCAAAGCTATTCAAAAAGATCGTTTTAGGGAAAGCGCGCCTAGGGAAAGATCCTTTGCCGGAACCTTATTATGCCGGCGTGGCTTTTGCCGTTCAGAAAGTTCTTGAGGAAGTAATGGTAGCGTGGGGCAGACAACTTAAGGCTGTTACAGCTTGCGAAGCGCTCTGTTTGTCGGGCGGTGTCGCTCTTAATATTGATGCCAACAAGCGTTTTTTGGATGATGTCGGCTTTAAGCGGATATTCGTGCAGCCCGCCGCGTCTGATACGGGTATTGCGCTCGGGTGCGCCTTGTGGGGAGCGCACCAAGTTCTCAATCTGCCGCGTTTCCGTACAATGAATAGCGCCTCGCTCGGTAGGTCCTATTCGGAAGATGAGATAGAGATGACTCTTTCAAAATACAAGGAACGCTTGCAGGTCAAACGTTCCGGAAATATTACTGCGGAAGCCGCTCGGCTTATCAGTGAAAAAAAGATTGTGGGCTGGTTTCAGGGTGGCAGCGAGTATGGCCCTCGTGCGCTCGGCAATCGATCGATTCTCTGTGATGCGAGGGATCATAAAATGCCAGACATCGTTAACGAAAAAGTAAAACACCGCGAAAAATGGCGCCCCTTTGCCGCATCAGTGCTTTCCGAAAAAATGAGCGAATGGTTTGACCTTGAGCATGAGAGCCCCTTTATGCTTCTTGCCGCCGACGTGAACAAGCAAAAACGGACGATTGTACCTGCCATTGTTCATGTTGATGGCACATGCCGTATTCAATCTGTCACGAGTGAAGCGAATAAACGCTATTACGAACTCCTTTCCGCTTTCGAGCGAGAGACGGGAGTACCCCTTTTGCTTAACACTTCTTTTAACGATGCGGGGGAGCCAATCGTTGAAACCCCGGAGGATGCCGTCAAATGCTTTCTAAATACTCACATGGATGTGCTGGTTCTTGAAGATTTTATTATCACAAAATGCTAAGAGAGCATCCATATGCTGACTTTTAATTTATGCGAATATGCCTGATTTGAGCTTATTCCATCTATCCCATCCTACAGAGCGGGTAAAGTTTATTGTGTACGGAAGCTTACTGCTCCTCTCGTCTCCGTTGTTATTGTTTATCGCTTGGATTCGGCGCTCGCATACCCGGTCAAATAATCCACACATTCTCGTAATACCGATCCTCAGCAGAGTCGGAGACCTTGTGTGCGCCACCCCTGTGTTCAGAGCCATAAAGACAGCCTATCCTCAAAGCAAGCTCTCGGTGGTCGCTGCCAACAAAACGATCGGTATCATCAAACACAATCCTCGAATTGATCACCTTATTAACTTTAACGATATTCCCTTTAAAGGGTGGCTTGGAAGGTGGCGGTTCTTTCGCTACATCAATCGAGAGCGGTATGATTACGTTATTTCGCTTACCAATAATCCACTCAATAGCCTTATTGCCCTCTCAAGCGCAGCCCCGTTCCGAATCAAAACGGTTATACCTAAACGTTCCGTACCCGAGCTTCTCACTGATTGGTTCAACAATTACCGGTATGTATATAGGCCGGGAACTTTTTTGCAGTCACATTATCTGCTTCTGCTTGAAGTTTTGCATATCCATACAGATGAAACAAAAAAAGAAGTTTTTCCCACAGCCTATGGGGATCAAAAAACCGATGATTTTTTTATTGAGCATGGAATATCAGGTCGTAACTGTGTCATTGGAATTACGCCAACCGCGGGGAACAAGATTAAAGAATGGCCAAGAGATCGTTTTGTTGAACTTGCGGATGAACTTATCCGGCGCGAGCAGGCAAAAATAGTTTTTATCGATGCGGGATCAAATCGGCATATCGTTCTTGAGATGATACCTCTCATGCACGAACGAAAAGAAGCAGTGGCGGCGACTGATTTTACCCTTGAGGAACTTCCTTCCCTTATAAAAAGACTTTCGTTATTTATCGCGGTTGATACCGGCTCGATATACATCGCTCATGCGCTTGGAGTACCGCTTATTGATATTATTGGACCGGTAGATCCCCATGAACAGCCGCCGTCAGATACTCGGAGTATCCAAATTTTACCGCCACCCCACATTAAACCGTCTTCTTTTGTGCTTACCCCTCCTATTTCGGGCGCCAGACATGAAGAGGCTGTACGATCAATAACGGTTCAAAATGTATTGAAAGCCGCGGAAGAACTTTTAAGAGTTGTTAAGCTCAAAAATCCGGAAAAGAACGAGCGGTGAATCAATTTGTAGTTTGGAAATCACTATAGTATAGTGGAAAGTCAATGGCGTCCTTATACCGGGTCATAAAAAGAATAGTGACCCTCACAAACGAGCTCTATCACCAGTATCGGTGGAAAATGCTCGCTCTTGCCGCACTTGGAATTATTACCGGCTTTCTCGAGGGCGTCGGCATAACTCTTATAATTCCTCTGTTTACTTTTTTTGTCGGCAGTGCCGACACTACGGGAAACACGATCATCAGAGCTATCAATGTTTTTTTTGAGAGATTTAACCTGCATCTCGGTTTTCAGAATCTCCTGATGCTCACCATAGCGGTTTTTCTAATTAAGGCCGTTCTGCTCCTGTTGTTCGGGTATATACGGGTTCGAATAGTTGCTAATTACAAGAAAGAGATAAGAAACGAGATGTTTTTTGGCTTTCTCATGAGTGATTTTACTTATCTGCACAGGCAGAAAATAGGTCACCTTGATGCGATTATTTTGCACAGCGTAAAGTCCAGCGCCAGACTCTTTGAATATATCATCAGCCTCATACTGAGTGTTGCCAACCTGACGATGTTTCTTGTGGTTGCTTTCACTCTCTCGCCGAACATTACATTAATAACAATCGCTGTGGGGTCTCTATTACTATTCCTGTACAAGCCACTGATAAAAAAAATCCGCTTATATTCGCACCAACTCGCGGTACTGGTGAGAAGTGTTTCCCATACTCTTGGGGAAACGCTCTACGGAATTAAAACGATAAAGGCCTTGGGAGTTGAAAAAAAAGTATTTGATTCAACGAAGCATTTTTTTTCCGATATAGAAGATGCTGAATTCAAAAAAAACATTGTTAAAAGTTTCTCAAAAATCTCTATCGAACCGTTAAGTGTGGTATTTATAGTCGGAGTCTTTGCCGTATCGTACATGTACGCGGAATTCAATATCATTACTTTTGTCGCGATTTTTTATCTTATCCACAATATGTTCAGCCAGATCGAGAAGATGCAATCGGGTCTTCATGCTATCAGTGAGACGATGCCCAACGCTTTTGAAGTCGTCAAGATACTGCGCGACACAAAGAAGTACAGACAAATTGATACTGGCAAAAGCGGATTTTTATTTAACAATACTATTGAATTTTCTCACATCAACTTCTCGTACGCTTCGCAGACCTTGTCGGATATAAATATTAATATTAAAAAGGGAGAAATAGTCGGCATCATTGGTCCATCGGGAGCCGGCAAGACAACCATCGTGGATCTTTTGCTCCGCTTGCTTGAGCCGACGAGCGGACAAATCCTTATTGACGGTAACGATATCAGAACCATCTCAATGGCATCATGGCGCACCAGCATTGCTTACGTTGCGCAAGATATATTTCTCAGGAATGACACCATTCTCAATAATATTCGCTTCTATGACGATTTGGTAACGGTTGAAGACGCCAAGAAGGCTGCCGCGGCGGCTAACATTTTAGAATTTATCGAATCTTTGTCTAATAAATTTGATACCGTAATCGGAGAACGTGGGTCCCGTTTATCGGGTGGTGAGCGCCAGCGTATCGCGCTTGCTCGCGCGATTGTCCGGCGTCCCAAAATACTTATTTTGGATGAGGCGACGAGCGCTCTCGACAATGAGGCAGAGGTACAGATTAGGGAGGCAGTCACAAAACTTAAGGGAAGGATAACTATAATTATCATTGCCCACCGACTCTCGAGCGTCACTAATGTCGATAAGCTTCTGGTATTGGATAAAGGAGCCATAATAGAACAAGGCGCTCCAACGGAACTTTTTAATGATCCTAATAGTTATTTCCATAAAATGTCTAAGCTGGGCAACATAACGCTGGAGTCGTGACGAGTTACAAAGCAGACCAATTTTTTAGATCGCCGATATTGTGATGATAATGAAAACAATCTTCGTAACTCTTTTTAACGGCGTGGCAGTTAAAAATATACTTCGTACAGATGTCATAAAAACCATCCTTAATAAATCCGACGCCCGCCTGGTTTTTTTTATGAAGGATAAGGTAAGAATAGAATATTACCGGCGGGAATATAATGAGCGGCGATTTATCTATGAAGCGGTTTCCTCCTTAGGTGTTCGAGGGTTCTGTGAAAAGTTTTTGTCCCATCTTAAATTCTATCTTCTGCACACCGCAACAACCGATGAGCGCGTCAAATTATTATTCGAAGCCGAAGGAAGTTATGTTCGTTACTATTTTCGGCGACTCGCTCACAGTCTTATCGCTAACCGATTTTTTGTTAATGTGGCCCGGTGGATGGATTATCGTTTTGTTGCTGACGAAAGGTTTGATATTTTTTTTGAGAAATACAAGCCGGATCTCATCGTGTGCACCGATCTTTTTGATGACATAGAGATTGGATTGCTCCGAACTGCAAAAAGATCCGGGATTAAAACGATTGGATACATAAATACCTGGGACAGGGTTACGGCGCGCTGCATCCTGAGGCTTGTCCCCGATACGCTCATAGTATTTAACGAACAGATAAAGAAAGCGCTGTCACGCTATCATTATATTGATCAAGAATGCGTTAAGGTAAGCGGCATTCCTCAATACGATCGCTACTTTACAAATAAAGCGCAATCCCGGGAGGAGTTCTCAATGCGCCGGGGGGTTGATCCAAAGAAGAAAATTATTGTCTATGCTCCGATCGGAGCTACCTTTAGCAGCTCAGATTGGGAAATCATCGATCTTCTCACGGCGCTAATTTCCCAGGGTAAATTTAAGAACGACCCGTCATTATTTGTTCGTTTTGCGCCGAATGATTTCATTGACGAACGAGAATTAAAAAAAAGACCCACCCTACGTTACGATAAGCCCGGTATTCGTTTTTCCAGCACACGTGGTGTCGATTGGGATATGACCCCGCGAGATTTGGAAGGGCTCCACGATACGCTGTCGAATGCCGATCTCCTCATCTCTTATGCCTCAAGCATTGCCATAGATGCGGCAATCCTCGACAAGCCAATAATTAATATTAACTTTGAGTTGCCGAGTTTCCCTGCTAAAGAGGACAGTGCTTTCCGGAAGCTTCCTACAAAAATTTACAAGTGGGCGCACTATCGAGAGGCTTTGGCAACGGGCGGGATACGAATGGTCCAAAACATTGATGAACTTATCATTTGGGTCAACAGGTATCTTGAAGATCCGTTGTTGGATGCCGATGGGAGAAGGGCGCTTAGAGAGACTCAATGTCCGTTTAGCGACGGGCGATCAGCCGAGCGGATAGCCGGGTATATACTTGAGGAGATTGCTTGACATGGGTAAGGAGATCGGTACCATGATGAGATATGGGAAAGAAAGCTATTGATTTTGGGACTTTTGTATCCCGCAAGGAGACTTTTATTATCGCGGAAATAGGAAAAAATTTCATCGAGACAAAGGAGGATCAAACCCTCGAGCACTATCTGGAGAATGCCAAGCATCTTATACAAGAGGCAAAAAAAGCCGGGGCTGACGCGGTAAAATTCCAGACGCATCAAGTGGAGGATGAACAGATGAATATCCCTGTCACCTCGCCCCATTTTTTGGGTAATGAACGATATGGCTGGGTAACAAGGAACACCTTGCCTCGGCACTTCTGGGAAGAACTAATGGGGTTTTGTCATAAGGAAGAAATAATCTTTTTTTCTACGCCCATGAGCAGAGGGGCGGCAAAAATACTCGATTCACTAGACGTACCGCTATGGAAAGTGGGTTCGGGAGACATCCTGGATTTTGTTATGCTCGATTATCTGGCATCAACAGGGAAACCGGTTATCATTTCCTCGGGGATGAGTACCCTCGAAGAATTAGATCTCGCCATGAAGTTTCTCAAAAAAAAGAACATTTCCACAGTATTACTCCACTGCGTCTCAAAATACCCATGCAGTCCTGAAGACATGAATTTAAATACGATTGTCTTTTTAAGGAAGCGTTATGGCGTTCCGGTTGGTTTTTCCGATCATTCTTTGGGGCACGACAGCGTGTTGGCGGCAATAAAACTTGGGGCGGTCGTCATAGAAAAACATTTTTCTCTGTCAAGAGATTTATTTGGGGCTGACCACAAAACTTCGATGACTCCCGACGAGTTTAAGGAAATGGTAATTGCCGTACGAACCAAAGAGAAAACTTTCGGCCAGGTATCGTATGGTGTGGAGGATAAAATTCTGAGAGATGATGAAGCAATATTCAGGCCTCTATTTAGAAAGTCACTTGTGTTTTCGTCCGCGCTTAAACCCGGAACAGTGATAAATCCGGAAATGCTTTATGCGATGAGGCCGCAGCTTCACATCAAAGGCCTGCCATCCGAGCGTTATGAAAGTGTGATAGGCGGAGTATTACGTCGAGAGGTGAAAAAATATCAAGGAGTGCAAGCAAATGATTTTGAATAAAATATTTTCCGTTTTAAAGAACGGTACTGAAAGGAGAAAGATTTGTTTTGTCATTACAAGCAAGATCCACTATTCGAGGAGCAAGCTCATATTACTGGAGCTTAAGAAACGCGAGGAACGCGATCAGGATGTAACTTTGCAGGTGATAGTAGCGGCTTCCGCGCTTATAAAAAGTTATGGGGATGTAGAGGAGCTCATGAAAAAAGACGGTCTTCCTATTTCTGCACGCATAACCATGGCTCTCGAGGGAGGCAATACTATTGCCATGGCTAAAACAACGGGTCTTGGTGTCATTGAATTCACTTCGGTATTTGAAAACCTAAATCCGGATGTTGTTGTTTTGCGCGGGGACAGGTTTGAAGTACTTTCGGCGGCTGTGGCTGCCGCCTATATGAATAAGACTATTGCACACATCGAAGGCGGTGATGTAACAGGCAGTATTGACGAAAGTATCCGCCATGCGATCACAAAATTTTCACACCTTCATTTTGTTACCAATGAGGAGTCAAGACGGAGGGTTATAAGAATGGGCGAACAACCGCACTATGTATTTAACGTTGGTGCTTCGGACGTAGAGTTCGCTTCTCTTGCTACCGGTTCCATTACTAATGATGATATCCATAAGGTGGGAGAGGGAAGGGAAATTGATATTTCAGAGCAATTTATTATTGTAATGCAACACCCAGTGACGACGGAATTTAATCTGAACAGCCGCCATATGGAGGAAACGCTCTACGCCCTTGAATCACTCAAAGTGCCGACAATTCTTATCTGGTCCAATACGGATGCGGGTGCCGATGAAATCACGTCCGTCATACGTCGGTGGAGAACTGAAAAAGGACTCGATCATTATGTAAGATTTGTAAATTATATCGAACCTTCGAAATTCATGGGATTGCTCCGCAAAGCTGCATGCGTGGTGGGCAATTCTTCCTCCGGTATCAAGGAGTGTTCTTACTTAGGTACACCGGTGGTGAACATAGGGACACGACAGGCGGGGCGAATGCGGGGGAATAATGTAACTGATGTGCCGCATAGCAGGGAAAAAATTATTAAGGCTATCGAGCAACAGCTTCAACGTGCTCGTCCCTATGCCCAAAATACGATCTACCACATGAAAGACAGCAGTAAAATTATCGCCCGGAAGCTCTCCAAGGTGCCTCTTTATACCCAGAAATTTTTTGCTGAATAGTCATGGAATCACCAAAAGTATTGGCAGTGATCACAGCCCGGGCCGGGTCAAAAGCTCTGCCGGGGAAAAACATCAAATTGCTCGGGGGAAAGCCATTGATTGCATACTCAATCTATGCGGCTAAACAGAGCAGGTTACTTAGCGATGTAATAGTGTCTACTGATGGAGAAGAAATCGCCGCGATAGCCAGGGCAGAGGGAGCCGATGTTCCTTTCTTGCGCCCAGCCGAACTCTCGACGGATGAGACAACTCATATTCCCGTCATGCAGCACGCTATCACCTTTATGGAAAATAAACTCGGTAAACGATATGACTATGTCGTTATATTACAGCCCACATCACCATTTCGGTTTGTTGACGATATAGACCTGACGCTTAAAAAATTGATTGAACGAGGGGCCGACAGCGCGGTTACAATTTACGAAGTCGAAGCTGGCCACCATCCCATAAAGTTTAAAACTCTTGAAAAAGATGATCGAATCAAGCCTTGGTACGGCATTCATGAGCCGTCTCATCTCAGGCAGGGACTTCCTCTGGTTTATAAGCGAAGCAGTGCGGTGTATGCGATGCGGCGTGATCTTATCATGGACGGAAAGCTCTACGGTGACCATGTAGTCGGCCATATTGTGCCTCAGGATCGGTCAATAGACATTGATACAGCTATCGATTGGGTAAAGGCCGAATATATGCTTGAACAGCTAAAAAAATATTTTGATTTCTAGTTAACGTGGTCGTTAAACGATAGAGCGCGTTCTCTTTTTTAGAAGAGTCTCACTATCGAGCCGCCGGGAATAAGGAGTAATTGACATGCACAAGAGAGTTGGCTGTAACGGTGAGATCTAGTTGACATTGGCGACTGATTGTAGTAGAACGTAACCACCATGGATTTCAGCGCAAAAACGAAGTTTGATTTTGAAAACCTTTTTACTTTCGAATTAGCCAACAATCATCAGGGTTCGGTTGAGCATGGCAAACGCATTATTCGGGAAATGGGCCTTATTGCGAAGGAATTTGGGATACGAGCAGCAACCAAAATTCAGCTCCGCGATCTCAATAGCTTCATCCATCCTGCGTACGTAACCAGTAAGGAGCATCGTCATATCGGGCGTTTTCTTGGCACTCGACTGACAGAGGAGGAGTTTGCCGAACTTGTTGACGAGATGCGAAAATCCGGCCTCATCACCATGGCGACACCCTTCGACGAAGAATCGGTGGACGCTATCGAGAGGTTGGGCGTTGAAATCGTAAAAGTGGCGAGCTGCTCCTCCGAGGACTGGCCTCTTTTAGAAAAAATCGCAACACTCGGCAAGCCGGTGATCGCATCTGTTGGGGGCCTGACGCTTCGGGAGATAGACAAAGTGGTAAGTTTTTTTGAGCACCGAGGCGCGGATTTCGCCCTCATGCATTGTGTCGGCATTTACCCGACCCCGGCGGAAGAACTCCATCTCAATCAGATCGAACTTATGCGCGAGCGATATCCGCAGCTGACGATCGGATTTTCAACCCACGAATCGCCTGATAACTATTCCGTCATCGGGCTCGCCTATGCAAAGGGAGCGCGCATTTTTGAAAAACATGTCGGTATTCCGACCGAGACCATAAAGCTTAACGCTTACTCGGCCAATCCGGACGAGGTGCGCGCCTGGGTACAGTCATATAAAAACGCGGTGGCTTCGTGCGGACCGGCGAGCGAAAGAACAATCAACGAATCGGAAAGCCGCGATATGCAATCGCTCAAGCGCGGCGTTTTTGCCAAATCAGCCATTAGGAAAGGCCAAACCATTCTCCATGATGACGTTTTCTTTGCCATGCCAATGCTCGGTGTCGAGTATCTTGAGAGCGGCAAATTCAAAAATCCCGCGGTTGCCGATAAGGACTATCTTCCCGGAGAACCGCTTGCAGAGAGCGCTATGCCTCGGAAATTTACCAAGAAAGATGTTATTTATTCCGCAGTGAGGGAAGCCAAAGCGATGCTTAATATCGCCAAAGTTCCCTTGAGTCATGATTTTACGGTGGAAATCTCTCACCACTACGGATTGGAAAATTTTAATAAGATTGGCTGCATTATTATTGATTGCATCAACCGAGAGTACGCACGGAAGCTTGTTATACAATTTGCCGGACAGTTTCATCCTATTCACTATCATAAGATCAAAGATGAGAGCTTCCACATTTTGAGCGGCTCGATGGAAGCGGAAGTTGAGGGGAAGAAGAAAATGCTCTATCCGGGCGACACCCTTTGGGTGCCGCGAGGAGTATGGCACAGCTTCTGGACTAATGAGGGAGTTATCTTCGAGGAGATCTCAACGACCAGCATGGAGTCGAACGGCGACTCGTACTACATCGACAAAAATATTGCTTCACAACCTCGTGAGGGGCGCAAGACCAAACTCTTAAATTGGGGACGCTATCAATTCGAATCGGCCGAGTAAATTTCTGGTTTGTCTTGATCTTTTGCCGGTCAAGTTCTAGTATTGAGTGAATGAAAGCGAAAATAATCGGCGCCGGATCGATCGGTAATCATCACGCAGAGGCGTGCCGGTCTATGGGTTGGGATGTTACCGTAGTTGATACGGACCAAGCCGCACTCGACCGAATGAAGAGCGAAATCTACCCAAAGCGTTACGGTGCCTGGGACGAATCTATCAAACTTTTTCTTTCTTCAGAGCAACCGAGTGGCGGTTTTGACGTCGTCTATCTCGGGACGCCTCCGCATGTCAGGATGAAGATCGCCGAGGAAATACTCGAAGAAGAGCCGAAAGTTCTTCTTTTAGAAAAACCCGCTTTTCCGCCGTCGCTTGTCGGTCTCGCTCTATTTGCCGCTGCCATGAAAAAGCACCCGAACGTGGCGGTGCTCGTCGGCTTCAACCACATTGTTGCCAACAATACAAAAAAAGTTCATCAGTTAATTGAAAAAAATAATCTCGGCAAACTGCTTGCTCTGGAAGCCGGTATTAGGAGTCACTGGGAGAATATTTTTAAAGCACACCCGTGGCTCAAAGGTCCAGAGGATACCTATCTTGGCTACTGGAAAAAAGGAGGCGGAGCGGGTGGCGAGCACTCGCACGGTTTGAATCTCTGGCAGCACTTCGCCCACGAGCTCGGCTTCGGCCGGGTGGCGGAAGTGCAGGGTATGTTTGATTACGTGAGAGAGAACGGGGCCGATTATGACCGACAGTGTCTCTTGAATCTAGTGACCGAAAAGGGGCTTGTCGGTCGGGTTGTTCAGGACGTCTTAACCCAGCCGAAAAAGAAATGGGTCGAACTGCAGTTTGAAGGAGGATCGATTGAATGGTGGAACGATGTCACTAAAACAACGGATGAAGTCATTGTCAATGTGCGAGGCAAGGAGCAGGAAAAAATTGTCATTGAGAAAAGCCGAACCGAAGAGTTTCGGAAGGAGGCGGAGCATATTGGCGATATCTTAAGCGGCAAAATAAAAAAGAGTGATTCGCCGATCCGCTTCGAACGCGGCGCGGAAACCTCCATTGTGCTCGAAGCTGGACACCGCTCGCATGGCGAAAAGCGGACTATAGCAGTCGATTACTCTTCAATCGACGCCTAAAGATCCAACCTTCCCTTTTTTTAAACACTAGCGTACTATCTCGGTATGAATATTTTAGCGCTTATTCAGGCGCGCGGCGGATCTAAAAGCATCCCGGGCAAAAATATCAAGCTTCTGCTTGGGAAACCTCTCATTGCTTGGACGATTCTCGCGGCTAAGGCTTCGCAACTGGTGACGCGGACTATTGTCTCGACTGATGACGAAGAGATTGCGGCGGTGGCGCGCCACTACGGTGCCGAGGTACCTTTTTTGCGT
>JAUSIJ010000028.1 GCA_030647855.1 bacterium
CTCCCCTAGCCGTCATCGCCTTGGTAGGCCGTTACCCTACCAACTAGCTGATAGCCCGCAGGCCGTTCCCAGAGTGACTTGCGTCTTTACTCCGTAGAGACTATCGGGAATTAGCTCGCCTTTCGGCGAGTTATGCCCGTCTCTGGGGTACGTACCAACGTGTTACTACCTCGTTTGCCACTGATCCAGCACCCTGCCTTCGAATATTCAAAAGCAAAGTGCTGGATCCGTTTGACTTGCATGCCTTATCCACGCCGCCAGCGTTCATCCTGAGCTAGGATCAAACTCTCAAAAAAGAACTCTTGCCGAAGCAAGAATTCGGATAGAACGGAACAAAACAAAAGATGTTTTAATTCCAATACTGACTTAATTTGTGTTCATTACTATGCAATTTTCAAAGAACGATCTGCTTCCAGACGTAGGAACCATTATATACATACCCCGAAGCGAGTCAAGGACACAGACCTACCTTCGGCGCTTTCCGAGTCGTTCGGCCACCACGAGAAGAGGGCTCGCCAAAAAAAGCGATGAATAGGTACCGGCAATCATGCCGACCGAGAGCATGAGTGAGAATGTTTTGATCGTCGAAGGGCCGAAAAAATAAAGTGAGAGAAGCACTAAAATGACGGTAAATGAGGTGTTGAAGGACCGGACAAAAGTTTCGTTGAGGCTCGTGCCAACCGTCTCGGCATAATCCGGAGAAATCTTTAATTTTAAATTTTCGCGTATCCGATCAAAGACAACGATAGTGTCGTTGATAGAAATGCCAAGGATGGTAAGCAGCGCCACAATAAAAAGCGAATCTGCCTCTACACCCTGAAACTTGCCGAGTACTGCGAAAACGCCGGCTGGAATTATAGCATCATGAAATAGGGTGATGATTGAGATAACTCCATACTTCCACGAGGCTACCGGCTTCGATACGTGTCGGAAAGTTACGGTGATGTAGAGAATAATGGCAATGACGACTAAGATGATGGCGATAGCGGCTTTAGTCCGAAGTTCTCTTCCCATAGTCGGCCCGATCGTTGTAGCTCGTATCTCCTCTATTTTTTCTCCCCCAGAGGCAAGCGCCCCAAGAAGCTCTTCTTTTTCGGAAGCCTCGAGCGCGCGGCTCCGAATAATAATATTTTTTTCTCCAATCGGCTGGATTCGCACTTCACCGAGTACATCGAGCTTCTTTACCGAGACTTCGATTTCGTTGATCGGCGGCCGCTCTTCGGTATACCGAATTTCCGAGAGCGAGCCTCCCTTAAAATCAATGCCGATAGGTATGCCGAGGTAAAAAATAAAAAAAAGCGACGCTAGCACGAGAAGCGCCGGGAGGATGAAGAAAAAATTTCGGTATTTGATGATAAGCATGTTAGCGTGTGCCGAACAAAAAGCGGGTAAGCGAAGTTACGCGAGCAATGCCGAGCGATAAGAGGAATGTGCGGGTCACCGTAATGGCGCTAAACATGCTGACGAGGACGCCGAGCCCCATGGTAAGAGCAAAGCCTTTGATAAGCGGGGTTCCGAGCCAAAATAATATGAGTGCGACGATGATGGTCGTCAGGTTGGCATCACGAATGGAGAACCACGCTCGACTGAAACCATTTCTCACCGCTCCCTGTGGATCTTTGCCTGCGCGCAGTTCATCTTTTATGCGCTCAAAAATAAGAATGTTGGCGTCTACGGCCATGCCGACAGAGAGAATAAATCCTGCAATACCTGACGCAGTCAGGACTACGGGCACGAGCTTAAAGATCGAGAGATTGAGAAGCACGTAGAGCGAGAGGGCCACTATGGCGATTAAACCGGGCAATCGGTACCATACGAGCATAAAGAGCGCCACCAATCCTAGACCGATAAGCGCCGCTCGTACCCCGCTCGCGACCGCTTCGGCGCCGAGCGTCGGTCCGATAGTATCGGTTGATACAAGCTCAATCGGAACAGGGAGCGAGCCGTAGTTTAGATTCCTTACGAGCTCCTTGGCTTCCTCCGGCGTGAATCCACCCGAGATAACCGCCTTGCCATCTGTGATTTCGTCCCTCACCACGGGCTTTGAGATAGGAACGCCATCGAGAATGATAGCGAGGATTTTACCGATGTTTTGCCGAGTAATCTCGGCAAAAAGTTTTGTTCCCTCGCTGTTAAAATTGAGGCTGACATACGGCTCACCAGTCGTTTCGTCAAATTCGAGCGCTGCTCGTTCAAGATATCGCCCCGTAAGACCTGTCGGTATAAAAGCGTCGGTGCTCGGAACTTCATCGGGCTGGCTCGGAAGGGCATCCGGCAGCAGTTTAAATTCGAGCACCGGCGTTCCCCCAATAATCCTCTTGGCTTCCTCGACGCTCGTTACTCCAGGCAGCTCGACGATGAGCCGCTCTTCGCTCGCAATAGTGCTATGTTCCACTTGAACAAGGGGTTCAGAAACGCCAAAAGCGTTGACCCGACGCTCGATCACATCGCGAAGGGCCTGCATCGAATCATCGACTTCCCCTCCTTTGATTTGGGAAACATCGGCTCGATAAACAAGATGAGACCCGCCCCTGAGATCAAGTCCTAACTTAAAAGCGAACCTGCCCTGCGGCACTTCGGTCGTGTAGACAAAATATGCGAGAAGAAGAGCTCCTACAACGAGCACGAGAGAAAAAATCCTTTGCCCAAGCATGAAAAAAGTTTATAGTAAGGCCCGTAAAGAAGCAATGCGAGCTATCCTCGGGCCTTAAGCTCGGCAATGCCCTCTTCTATACTAACCTTCGGCTGCCAGCCAAGAAGTGAGCGCGCAAGGCTATTGTCGGCAAGAGTGTCTCTCGGCTCAAAGCGCGAAGGAATATATTCGACCGACCCCCCGATAAGTTCTGCGATGAGTTTAATGGACTGGTTCCTGCCTGCTCCAATATTAATTACTTCTCCACTGCCTACCGTGGTGCTCTCCGCGGCAAGAAGATTTGCCGAAACAACATCGCGAACATGGGTAAAATCTCTTGTTTGGCTACCATCACCCGTAATGGTCATGGCTTTCCCTTCCTTTTTTTGTTTCAGAAAGAGGGCGATAACCAAAGGGTATGATCCTTCGGCGCTCTGGCGAGGCCCATATACATTGAAATAGCGCAGGCCGACCGTCGGAACGTTGTAAATCTCGCTCCACGCTTTGCACAGAAGTTCACCGATGTATTTTTGCAGGCCATACGGACTTTTGGGCGCGGCCGGCATTGTTTCCTTGAGAGGCATGACCGTTTGATCGCCATAGGCCGAACTCGAGGCCGAGTAGATGACCTTTTTAACTTTTGCCCGATCTGCCGCAACTAGAACATTAAGCGTTCCGTTGACATTGACTTCATTGGTCTCGATCGGTTTCTCGATCGAATACTGCACTCTCGGAAGAGCGGCCAAATGAAAAACATAGTGAGCGCCGTTTATAACAGGCTCGATTTCTTCGAGCCGAGTGATATCTTTGACGTGGAGGGTCGCGTCTCTATGTACGTTCTCTTTCTTGCCCGCGACAAGATTATCAATAACGTGCACCTCAAATCCCCGACCGACGAGTTCGTCAACTAGATTCGAGCCGATAAAACCGGCACCGCCGGTGACAACGACTTTTGTTTTCATATGCCGCTTCTCATGAGTAATGTTTTTAAGGTTTTTAAAGCAATTTTGAGATCGAGAAGAAATGACCGATTTTTTATGTAGTAGAGGTCATACGAGAGCTTCATACGCGTTTCGTCGTAACCCACATCAAATTTCGGCGGAGTCCGGTGGTAGAGCTGCGCCCAGCCTGAAAGACCCGGTTGAATGAGGTGACGGACATTATAATAAGGAATTTCTTTTTCATACATCCGAACGAGCCCGGGCAGTTCCGGACGCGGACCGATAAGCGAGAGATCACCCTTGAGAACATTCCAGAGTTGCGGCAGCTCGTCGATTCGTGAGGCTCGCAGATATTTGCCCACTCGCGTAACGTTATTAGTGTTCTCGAGATCAGGTTCCGCTGACATGCTTCTGAATTTAACAATCTTTATATTCCTATTATTTTTCCCGACCCTCTCCTGAACAAAAAATAGCTTGTCTCCATCGTCGAGCTTGATGAGAAGCCAAACCAGCGGATAGAACGGCAGCGAAATTATACTCAAAACAAAGGCGAGCACGACGTCCATGAGCCGTTTTAGCGTATCGTAGAAACTTTTTGGTGCAAGTGATATGTTCTCGAGAAACCAGCTGTATTTTACGAGTGAGAGCGGAATACGATCAAAGATATCCTCGTAAATTTTATGCATATCAATAAAACGTATCTTGGAAAAGATTAAATTGTAGAGCATCGGCAGTATCGGCTCCACCTGTTCGCTCTGCAAATCCACGGCAATGACGGACACGTTTTCAGAATAGATCGGCGTGACGATCTCCTCTTTAAAATCGAACCCACCGATGTCATCGAGGTTGACCGAGGATATAAACTTCAAATTATAGCGGCTGTTATTGTTAACTTCTTGCCTCAAATCGAGCATCTCCTGCCCGCGCCCGACGAGAATGGCATTCTGTCTGTGGCGCGCGCCAAAAAGGGCGAAAATGTATATGCGCCAGAGCAAAATGAGCAGGAAGGAGATAACGAGATAAATGAAAAGGTTCGTTTTCGGAGCGATTCCATAGAGCGGAATAAAATAGAAAAAGAGTACGGCGATGACACTGTTCAGCGCCTGCGCATTGAGAATGATGCTCGGAAGCCGGCTTTTGAGGATGACGGTGTGTTTCTCATATAGTCCGGCAATGAAAAAGACGAGAATCCAGACAGCAAAAAGAATCGAGAAGGGAACGATGTGGATCGAAAAGATCTTGGTTGTCGGGAACTCAAAGTATCGTATATACAGAGTGAGCCAGAGCGAGAATACAAAAATTACGATATCACCCAAAAACAACAGCAGAGCTTCCTTTTTGTTTATATGGCTCATGAGGAGCGTACCCGTTTCCCACTAATGATACAATACAGATTGCCAGAAACAAGGCATTATGGTATCAAAGCATGGTACCACAGCGCATAAAAAAGTACAGTTCCGCCCTTCGCAGGCCACTCTCGATGGAATCATCTCCTAAAAAGAAAATTCTCTACGTCATTACCAAATCAAACTGGGGCAATGCGTCGCTTCGCTCCTTGAGAACCGTCGGTTCTCAACGCTTCGCTGCTCTCCTCCACGGGGAAACATTTGTTTCCCCCTTGGCCGTCCCGGCACGGGCGAGGCCGACCCCCTTCTCGCCCCGCCCTTGGTAATGCTAACTATGGAACCATCACCACAAAAAAAGAAAATTCTCTACGTAATTACCAAATCGAACTGGGGCGGGGCACAGCGCTATGTTTTTGATCTAGCCACATCCCTTCCCAAGGATCGCTATGAAGTTAAAGTCGCTTTGGGAGGCAATGGACAGCTTGCAGAACGTCTGAGAGAAAACGGTGTGACAGTACTTTCGATTAAGAAACTAGAGCGCGATGTGCGAGCTCTCAAAGATCTCTTTGTGTTATGGGCGCTTTTCAGAGTTTTCAAAAAAGAAAAGCCGGATATCGTTCATCTCAACAGCTCTAAAATTGGGGGCTTGGGGGCTCTCGCCGCCCGCCTAGCTGGCGTCAAGAATATTCTTTTTACCGTTCATGGATTCGCCTTCAAGGAAGACCGCGCAGCGATAGCGAGGCTCTTCATTAAATTCCTAACCTGGCTGACGCTTGTTTTTACTACTAAGAATATTTTTGTAACGAGAAGAGAACTTGTCGAGACGAACGGCTGGGCCTTGATGGGAAACAAAAACATACTCATTCACAATGGCATTTCTTCTCCGCGCTATTTAAGCAGAGAGGAGGCTCGAAAAAAAATACTGGGCTTTCTCGGCATTGATGAAGTACCGCCCGATACCCTACTTATCGGCACCATTGGTGAGCTGACGCGGAATAAGGGCTACGGGTATGCTCTAGACGCTATGGTAGACTGCCCTCGCTCTTTTCTCGCCATTATCGGTGAGGGTGAGGAAAAAACCGATCTGCTATCAAAATTGGCGGCGAAAGGTCTCGGCAGCAAAGTATTTCTTGTCGGCTTCATTCCTGAGGCATATGCCCTCATCACAGCCTTCGATATTTTTCTCATTTCGTCAGTCAAAGAAGGATTCCCCTA
>JAUSIJ010000029.1 GCA_030647855.1 bacterium
CGATCATTGACGTAGTGGTTCTAGACTTTGAAGGCAACATGTCAAACTGGGTGCTCGGCAATCGCTGGCAAACTCCCGTGTATGAAGAGAGCAACTATTACGCCATCGAATCGGACCCTCGATTTGCCGAGGCGAAGCAGGAACTCATCGCTCTTGGCTATCCTGCCACAGATTCACTGCGTCCCGTTTGGGAATGGATCGGAAAGGAGCACTATCTGATTTGGAATGAATTTGTTGGGAGGAGAGTAGCGGATTATCTCAACGAAGCGGTGTACGGACCCATCAAGAAGTACTATCCTGATGTAAAGTTTTCAAATTATAACTACGCCTACCACAGCAGCGCTTACCCCGTCCCTGATTTTCATGGCCACAAAGGCTACAAATATGGCACAGGGGCGCATGTTGGCACTCACCAGACTGCCTCACTTTACGGAGAGCTCGGTCAGGTCACCAAACAGAAACTCGATGGGGTGAATCTCTACGCCGCCACACCTTTCAATTCCTTCCGATTTGAACTGAACAAAGCGAGAGCTTCAATGCTTTCGTCCCTCGTACCGTATACGCCATGGTTTCCCAACAAAGAGTACTGGCAAAATCTCATGAACCAGTCGAACTTTTATCAGGAAATGATTCTTCATACCTTACTTAGCGGCGCTGATAATATCCTGTTCTGGAATCCGAAAACTTCTGAATCGTCAACTCCGGCGAGCGATAAGATCATGAATGATACAATAGCCGAGTTCAATGCCATCGCTGGCTTCTCCGACAAAAGAACCATCGTTACCGAATTGGTTCCATGGGGTTCCGATTATGCTTTGAGCGGCATGCAGACGGGCGGCAAAACCGTGTGGCGATTCACTCCCGTCCTCGAAACCGGCGAAACAATTCAAGCCATGATCATTACCGAAAATCCAGTTACCGTGAAATCAAAGAGTCAGCAATTAGTATTTGAAAACGCCACAATTCACCGGCCTCAAGCGCCAGTGTCGGCCCAAGGAATTTGGATCGTGCAGGAAGGCAACGCTGGGCACACCATACGGGAAAGATCGATCATAGATTATATTATTGCCCGGATCATCGACCAGGCGGCTCTCATACGCTTTGCCTTTGGTTTCATCCCTAACAGTTTATTCTGGTAATACTCTCTTCAGGCCAACAAGTCGAGCTAATAGAAAACGGCTAGCGAGTGCTAGCCGTTTGAATTATGCCACTGACTTTTGTGCCGCAAGAAATTCTGCGCCATGCCCTACATCAGTGTTAATGGGCATGTGCATTGCACAGAGAGGGCAGGTTTCAGGAGGATACTTCATAAGATCGACGTCTTTTAGATCCGATGGTTCGAGAAGCGAAAACATCTCGTTGACTTCGAGGTCATGAGCCGTCACTCCGCCTCGGTTGCAAAGAGCCCCGACCAAGAGAACGGCACCTCCCGCCAGGCGGACTGCTTCGACGGTTTTCTTTGCAGAACCTCCCGAAGTGAGAACGTCCTCCACAACAAGAACTCGCTTTCCCCGAACGAGCTTGTCATAGCCGCGCTTGAGAATGAAGTGATCGCCGTCTTTTTCGGCATAGAGCGCGAGTACATCTGTAAAAAGAATGTCGCTGCGAAAGCGGCTTAAGAAGTAAGCCACCCATTGCGAAAGTATGACCCCGCCAACCGCGGGAGCAACAACAATCTCGATATTTTTAACCCGTTGCATGGCACGATGAGCGAGCTCTTCACAAACGCTCGCGGTCGCCCTACTGTACGGGTAGAGAGCGTCCTTGTTGATATAGGACGCACCATGCTGGCCTGAGGCGTAAACCACATGACTGTTGGTAACGATTGTCTTCAGATCCATGAGCAGTTTTTTAACTGTCTCTGCTTTCATTTTTAAGCTCCTATCAAAGACTGGCGATCTCATCGTAGATCCTTTTCACAGCATCGACAGGTGTGCCTACCTCCCGCGGAGGTTCGGTAATCGGACGCCCGATCACCAATGCTGTGGCTCCCGCTTTGATTGCTTCGGCGGGGGTCATCACTCGCTTCTGATCTCCCTTGGCCGCCCAGGAAGGACGAACGCCCGGCGTCACTTTCATAAATGCAAAGTTACGCAGGATTATGAGTTCCTGCGGAGAACAAATGACACCGTCCACTCCTGATCCTTTGGCAAGAAGCGACATCCGGTTTACAAGCGAGAGCATGTAGTGGCTAAGATCAGCTTCCTCATAACTCTCAAAACTTTTGACGCCGGGCCAGCAAGCAGCATAGCCCATGCTGTAGACATCTTCCACTGAAAGAGAGGTGAGAACGGTTACCGCCAGAACTTTGGCGAAACCTTTGTTGTCGACGGCGGCGAGCATGGCCTCTCTGCCGCATGAGACGTGGACGTTGAACATATGGACACCGAGATCAGAAATCACCTTCGATGCCCTACCGACTGTGTTCGGAATATCCGAGAATTTGCCGTCGTAAAAGACTTTGCCACCGAGATCATGAATAAATTTCACGACCTTCGGAGCGCCGACAGCAGTTGCGAGCTCGAGGCCCACTTTAAAGCACGAAACATGCTCTGAAAGTGACTCAACCAAAGGCCGTGCTTCCTCAAGACTTGAGACATCAAGAGCAACGATAATTTTGTCCTTCATTCGAAGGCTCCTTTCTCAATGATCAAAACTCTGCTGTTACCCTATAGATTATTAGAAATAAAGTCAAAGCACTATTTGACATACCTGACAAAAGGATTAGCTTATAGTTAGACATTTCCCCAACAGAAAGGAGAGTCATGCTCTTTAAAATATCAGAAAGGGTTGAGAATTTTCTCAATCATGCTGTTACCCCAAATGGCTCCAATGCTTGGGATCCGCAGGTCAAGTACCCGGATAAATTTTACCGAGCGATCGCTAGTCAAGGCATGCTTGGCCTTGGTGACGCCTACGTCGAAGGTCTCTGGGAATGCGAAGATCTGGCCGGTTTCTTCTACCGAGCCGTCCGAGCGGGTCTTCTTGAAGCGCTTGCTTCTGCTCTGCCAATGCGGCTCATGAGATTGAAGTTTGCTCTCACCAATCCGCAGAATATGCTCAAGGCAAAACGTAACGCCTACGCTCACTACAGCAGAGGCAACGAGCTTTTCGAGGCCATGCTTGATCCCCGGCTCACCTATAGCTGCGCGCTCTGGAAAAACCCGATAGATCTTGACGACGACGAAACGCTGGACGACGCCCAGAACCGGAAGCTTGATCTCATCTGCCGAAAGCTTAAACTTGAGCGCCGGACAAAGGTACTCGAACTTGGTTGCGGCTGGGGCAGTTTGGCCGGTTATGCCGCGGAGAAATATGCTGCCAACGTTATGGGAATTACGCCAGTCCAAGAGCAGGTGGAATATGCGGCTAACCGATATCGGTACCTGCCAGTCAAAATCGCCCAGGCTGATTACAGAGAAATGAGCGATGCCAGCAGTAAATTTGACTGTGTCGTCTCGGTCGGAATGTTTGAGCATGTCGGCAAGAAGAATCGGAAAGCCTACATGGATACCGTAAACCGATGCCTCTTCCGTGATGGCATTTCCTTGATCCATTGCTTCGGCCGAAGCGATCCAGGTGTCCCTCTCGTTGACACCTGGACCGAGCGCTACATTTTCCCGGGAGGTTACTTGCCGACCATCGCCGAAATTGCGGCAGCCGCGGAGGAGCATTTTAACATCGTGGATCTCCAGGAACTTGGCCGTCATTACGACAAGACACTCATTCACTGGTGCAGAAACTTTGAGGCTGCGTGGAACAGCTTACGAAACGAGTATGACGAGCGGTTCAGGAGGATGTGGCGATATTATCTCCTCTCCGCCGCCGGTGTTTTCCGGGCTCGCAAGCTCCAACTCTGGCAGATCGTATTGGTGAAGAAGGGGTCAGAACTTCTGTACGAACCAGTGCGCTAGTGTTTCAAAACCAAAACAAAAAAGGTCACAAAATAAATCAAGAGAGCCTGACCAGCTCTCTTTTTATCGCAGTTCTTTTTACTGGTGGGCGATGCAGGACTCGAACCTGCGACCTTCCCGGTGTAAACGGGTTGCTCTACCAACTGAGCTAATCGCCCAAAAAATGGCTACTGCCAAATATTAACAGACTTAAAAAAAATTGTCCCCTCGCCAGGACGCTTCGCTATCTCACTCTTTGGAAACCCACGGTTTTCCAACGCTTCGCTGCCTTCCTCCACGGGAGACCAGATGTTCTCCCGAACCCTCTCTATTCGATTCAAAGCTCGGCTCACTATCGTTCCCCTCGCCAGGAATCGAACCTGGATCACGAGCTTCGGAGGCCCGCGTTTTATCCATTAAACTACGAGGAGTTTTCCATTTCGTTTCTCGTGACGCCACACTTCTCAAAGCGGCGGCTTACCCGCCCGCCTGACGTGCCTTGCGTCCCCACCAGGAGTCGAACCCGGATCAACGCCTTAGAAGAGCGCTGCTCTATCCATTGAGCTATGGGGACAATTGTCAGTCAAGTCGGGCGGGGAAGTCCCAAGTTTTCCATTAAACTGCAAGGGCCCGCTTTTCCCGACCTTGGCCCAAAAATGATACCAGTATTATCTGGAAGGATCAATGCTCCGCAGCGGCGCGGCAAGAATACTTTTCATTCGCTCATCCTTCACTCGGTAAAACTCGAGTGTTTCTTCGAGCACTTTCAAATCTATGCTACGAGTACTGGCAGTCTCTCTATTCTCCCCGATAAAAAATTCCCCGCTTTGAATCTTCCAGAAAAGATAGAGATGCCAGCCAATATTGACGACATTTAAAAGAAAAAAAATGAGAAGCAAGACAAGCCACTGCCTGCTACCGCGAGCGCGCTTCGATATGCGAAATTTTGTAAATAAATTTTTCAGATTCATAATGTGGGAATTGTCATTTTATAGCTCCCGCGCCACGATCTCTCCCCGTCGGAGGAGCCCGTGGTTTCAACCATGATATCGGCAAATTCTACTTTATATGGAATGCTGCCGAGAAGCGCCGTAAACTGAAAAACTTCATTCCATGTCCCGCCGACCTCCACATCCATCCTGAAGAGACCGGCTGCGACCGCGGTGAGCCCCTCTTCGAGGTCAGCAGACCTGAGTGTAAGCCCGACGCCACTCCTACGAGCCAAGTTTTCGATAAACTCGATGAACGGAACGAGGTTATCCTTAGAAAAAATATGCTGTACTAATCGAGCTCGCTCCGCTTCCGTTTCCAAAATAATCGCCTTCAGTGCGAGCCCTTTCTCTTCGCGATCGCGGAGCGTTTCGATTTCGCTGCTAATGTTAGAAACTTGTAGATTCATCGAGCGAATATAAAGAAAGACCCCACTATATATCGCGAGTACAACCATGTTGAGGAGCACCAGTATGAGCAATGTTTTTTTTGTGTGCTGCATATCAGAAAATGCCTTGGATTCGAATGGAAAAATCTATATTACTATCCTTGGTGAAGTTTGAAACGGGCAATTCGACATCAGTGAAAATTTTTTCTCGCTTGAGCGATTGTACAAATGAAAGAAGCATGGAACGAGTAGCTGACGAGCCGGTCACAAAAAATTCGCGCGGCTCACTACCTGTTAAATGGAAACCTGTAATTTTTATGCCACTCGGTTTGTGGCCAAGCACTGTCCGAACGAGTTCATCGGCATAGAGCAAAGTGTAAGTTGGTCGTAAAATTCCTATCTGTGCATTCGCTTTTGTTACTGTCGCCTCAAGTTCCTCGTAGCCGACTGCTTTGGCCGTCGCAAGATGCTCGGTCTTCCGAGCTTCCTCGAGTCTCCCCTCGGCAATGTCGAGACGAACCCTTGAAAGAATAAGTGTAGGGACCAAGAACAAAGCGGCCACGAAAAGCGCGGCGAGAAGCAACACGAGCGCTATCGACATCAGTCGGAGATAATACTCACGTTCGAGCAATTTTTTTTGTTCAGACGAAAGAAGATTAAGCATAGTGGAGTTTGTCGAGGGCAAGACCGATTGGCGCGGCAAAAGAGAGCGACATGTTTGCTTCAATCGATGGAATGTAGTCGTCAAGGGAAAAGGCGTTAACCCATACATTGGCTCGTTCCACCTTCATCTTGAGACTAAGGGCCAAGTACTCATCAAGGCCGATGATGCCGGCATCCCGCCCGCACAAAATAATGCCGCTTATTTTTTTCGTCGGCTCGGCGCTTTTATTCTTAAAGGACTCCCAGTACACAAGGAGCCTGCTGATCTCATCTTTCAATACCGAGATAGTATTCATGAGCACGCCCAGCAATTCCATTGTTTCCGACCCTTGCTTGAAACCTTTTTCCACTTTAATGGCGTGAGCGCCGGGACCATCAACGTAATAATGTTTTTTTATCGCCGAGCTGAAAGCTTCACCGCCGAAGTTGACGTTGGAGCTGAACTGCACCACCCCTGAATCAACGATCGAGATCGACGTCTTACTCGTGCTGATGTTGACGATCATGTAGCTATTGGTATCTCCCTCCCGCACTACCCCTCGGGCGATCGCCTTACTCTCGAGACTGAAGGAAAGCGGCGTTAAACCGACCGATTGGAAAAGTTCCGTGTAGTTGTTCACGATCTGCAAAGGCACGACTGTGACGCTGACATCGATGTGCTCCGGGTGCGCATTCCCCGATTGAATTATTTCATAATCAAAAACTGCCTCCGGAAGCGAGATCGGCACATTCTCCTCGATCAAAAATTCGACCGAGCTAGCGATTTCACTCTCATCAACAACCGGGATCTCGGTTTTAAAAAGATAAGATTTTTCTTCCGGCAGGGTAGCGGTTATAAAAGAGAGGTCGAATTCTTTCTTGATTGAGCGCAAAATAGACTTGAGCTCCTCATTATGCTGAACGTCTTGGGGATTTACCTTTTCACTTTTCACCGGCCGTTCGGCATACCTGCCAACACGAAGGCCGTGGCGCGTGCGAACAAGCTCGATAAAGCGAACCGCATGCTCAGAAACGCGTAGCCCCACTGTCGGCATCTCAAGATATTTCGGAACGGGAAAAAAATTAAGAAGTTTCCTTTCTATTTTGCTCGCCTGCGGGGCTACAGCCGAGGGACCTGTCGAGGCGCTCATAGCCATACTCCTATTAGTATATCGTGCCGAGCACTAAATTAAAATTATCCGTTCTCCTTTTTTGCTCGAAGCAAGTGAAGGGCGCCCGGAATGAGCGAAACAACGATAATTCCTATAACAATGGGAATAAGATAGCGATCAATATCGGGAATGGTATTGCCAAGAAAGTAACCGGCGCTCGTTACTCCGACAGCCCAGAGAAAGCCGCCTATCACGTTGTAGAGTGCAAAATCACGGTAGTGCATTTTGCCGACGCCGGCGAAAATCGGAGCAAACGTCCGGACGATCGGGATAAAACGGGCAATGATGATCGTTCGCTTGCCGTGCTTTTCGTAAAATTTTTGCGTTCTTTCCATATATGCCCTATTAAAAAAGAAGGAGTTCTCCTTAAAAAAGATTCGGTGGCCAACCCGTCGGCCGAAGGCGTAGCCGACACTGTCGCCGGCCACAGCCGCAATAAAACAGCCGACAACGAGAGGGATGAAGGTCAAAAAGCCCTGCGAAGCTAAGAAGCCCGCCGTGAAAAGGAGCGAATCACCGGGAAGAAAAAAACCGAAGAAAAGACCGGACTCGGCAAAAACAATAGCCCACACGCCGAGCATTCCGAGTAATTTAATTGTTTCAACGAGATCAAAATGCATTATCGTATGGTGCTTCCCGGAATAATTTTCTGATCAGGCGTAAGCAGGGAAAAAGTTTCACCGTCGCTAACCGCGAGAATCATACCATTGCTCTCGAGCCCGCGAATTGTGCGCGGTTCAAGGTTGGCCACAAAAGCGCACTTCTTGCCGACCAGGCTTTCCGACGCGTAGTATTCGGCAATGCCGGAAATAATAAGGCGCTGTTCCGCTTCCCCGAAATTAACGCCGAGCTTGAGCAATTTGTCCGTCTCCGGGATTCGCTCGGCGGACATTATCTCTCCTATTTTTATTTCTATTTTTTTAAAGTCGTCGATCGAGATCATGTTTCTTTTCGAGAAAACTTTTAAGAATGAGTGCCGCAGCTGACGCATCGCCCATCGCGCTTTTTCCTTGCAGACGCTCAGCTTCGATGCTCGTGTAAAATTCGGACTCGTAGTGCATCGCAACGTTGCTTTCGTGTCCGAGCACTTCTTTAAACTTGGCGATTCTTTTCATGATAGGGTTCGGCGTGTTTTTCCGATCATTTGATTCGCCGATGACTACATCGCTTATGCTCTCTTCCTTAATAATGCTCTGGATCGTTGGAATGAGCGCCGCATCATTCGGCAGCACAGCCTTGGGAAGAGCGAGGGTGTTGGTTTCGTCCGAAATCGCCACCCCGACCCGCTTTTCGCCATAATCAATCCCTAAGTATCTCATCATTATGGATATTAATTAGTTAATGATGAACAAGTGCATTGCATTAGTCAAACGAGGTTGTATCATAAAAGCATGGCAGAAAGTCTCATGTTTATAGAAAATAACGCGTGGTGGCTCCTACCGCTCATGGTCTGGACCATTCCATGGAAAGGCTACGCCCTCTGGCGCGCAGCACGACTCTCCCACCGATGGTGGTTTGTAGCGCTTCTTATCATCAACACCTTTTCTATTCTTGAAATTTTCTACATCTTCGTCATTTCAAAAAAATACGAAGTCATCGTCGAAGAAAAAGAGTAGCAGCTAGATTTTCCTCCATTTATCTGGCATAAATAGAGTCACGGAGGAGTGGCAGAGTGGTCGAATGCACTGGTCTTGAAAACCAGAGCCTCGGAAACGGGGCCGTGAGTTCGAATCTCACCTCCTCCGCAACGACAATTTTTAATACCGTTTTCATAGGTATTAAAACATTGGCGTATGTTGTGAGGAGGAGATTCGAAAGGCGGAGCCAGAGCAATGCAAAGCATTGCGGACTGGCGAGCCCGGGCAGGAGCCACTTATGAGCCAGCCTCGACTAGACTTCGAGTCTAGGCGGGCGGAGCGAATTAGTGAGCTGACGCCGAATCCCACCCTCTCCGTAAAATTTGACTTTTAACTATCTTCATTTTACTATCTTAGAAGAGTTGTATCACGCTATTTACGAAAGGAGGAACTAGGTGACCACGTTAAAATGGTTTAAAGTATGGAAAACTATTTTTCTCGGCACAGCAGCATTGCAGGTATTACGTCAACTGATCATTGACCATTTTGAGTCCAACGGTTGGAGCATCACTGAGGATCTTCGTAAGATACTCAGCAGAACCAAGGTCTCCCCTTCACAAGCCAGCGTCGATTTGGCAGCGATACCGCTCTCCGAGCTTGGCTTTAAGGCTGGTGGTGCAATTGGGGACGTATGTAAGGAGGCACAGAGACGAGGACTAAAACTCTGTACTCATGAAATGGGTCTTCAGTTGCGTTTACAATATAAAGATCAACCTCGTGGAGAATGGCTGTCCGTACCTGTGACACAAGAAGGTTCTAAGGGTACGATCGATATGTTCACCATTGTAAATGTTAGGCACGGGCCTCGTTTCCGCGCCAACGAGGAGAAGTTAGCACAGTTCTATCACGGACACGCCATTTTTGTTTTTGTTCTCCCAAGTCAATTGGACTAATTACCGAGAGGGGTAAGACCAAAAACCCACACTCACAAAGTGCGGGTTTTTTTATATATCAAAAATGAAGATCCTCGCAGCAAAGCTGTCGAGGTATCTTCATTTTTGAGAACCTCTCGGTTCTCAACGTTCGCTTCGCTCACTGCTCTCCTCCACGGGGGAAAACATATGTTTTCCCCGACCCCCTTTCCTCGCGCATTCCTGCCTGCGGCAGGCATCCCTCCGCCGTAGGCGGAGGGAATTCTGCGCTTGGATTAAAATAATAAGTTCCAACAGCCCACGGTCCTCCGCTTGGTATTTCCCCTATTCCCTCTGCCAAAGAGTGCTATCATAATAGTAAGCACTAACTCATGGAAAATGAAACCTTAAGCTGGAGCGCGCTTGAATCTCCCGAGGTAGCTCGGAGCGCCGATTGGTACTGGGCGGTGTGGATTATCGCCATTTCAGTGGCTATCACTGCTGTACTCTTTGGCAATATTCTGTTCGGCATCTTTTTGTTTCTGGCGGCATTCGCCGTAACCCTCCACTCAAAAACCAATATCGAGGTGGTGCGTGTTGAGCTCAACCCCAAAGGCGTCCTCTACCACAACAAACTGTATCTCTATTCGGCGCTCGAATCCTTCGGTATCGATGAGCACAGCGACTCGGTCAAGCTTATACTGAAGTCCAAAAAAGTTTTCATGCCCTACATTATTATTCCGATCGAGGACATTTATCCCGACAATATCGCTCTCTACCTCGGCCAATATCTTAAAAAAGAAAACCATCTCGAGCCACTCTCCCACATTCTCATGGAATATTTGGGGTTTTAACCTCGCTATGGTATTCTCTGTGTGTTAAAAAGGCCATAGTGCTTCCCTCCCCGTCGTTCAATGGATAGGACATGAGATTGCGGATCTCAAAATCTAGGTTCGATTCCTAGCGGGGGGAC
>JAUSIJ010000034.1 GCA_030647855.1 bacterium
GGCTACCCTTCACAACGAAGACGAAATAAAAAGACTTGATCTTCGTATCGGCGACACCGTGGTCATTAAGAAAGCGGGTGATGTTATCCCTGACATCGTAAAGGTGCTTGTCGAGATGCGCACCGGCAAGGAGGAGCGCTATGTGTTCCCCGAATATCTCGAAGCGTGTGGCGGCGACGGCAGACTGGAGCGGATTTCGGGTCAAGCCGCGTGGCGCTGCGTCAATCGCGGCTCGTATGCGGAGCAGAAGCGAAAGCTCTACTATTTTGTATCAAAAGCCGGTTTTGATATCGACCATCTCGGGCCCAAAATCATCGATCGCCTTCTCGATCAAGGCCTCATCGCCGCTCCTTACGATATTTTCACCTTGAAGCGCGGCGATCTTCTGACCTTACCCGGCTTCGGCGAGAAATCGGCCGATAATCTACTCTCGTCAATTGAAAGCTCAAAAAATATTCCGCTGGCCAAATTTATTACAGCTCTCTCGATTGATCACGTCGGCGAAGAAACGGCGAACGATCTGGCGGAGCACTTTACCACGCTCGAGCGGCTGCGCGCCACATCGCTTGACGAGCTCCAATCAATCGAAGGTGTGGGCGATGTTGTGGCGGAGTCGGTATATACATGGTTTCGGGATAAAAAACATGCGGCTTCTCTTCTAAAACTAATTCGCCTTGTTAAAATTAGTCCACACAAAAAAGAAAAGGCGCGCGCTCTGTTTGCTGGCAAGACATTCGTCCTGACCGGTACGCTAGAAGCTTTCTCCCGCGACGAAGCCAAGGAGAAAATCAGGGCTCTTGGCGGTGATATTTCAAGTTCTGTTTCCGGAAATACTGACTATGTAGTGGTCGGCGAAAACCCGGGCTCAAAATATGATGAGGCTAGGAAGCTCGGTGCTACGACGCTCTCCGAGGAGGAATTTCTCACACTCATGAGAGCTTAGTTTGTTCATATGATTCTTGGTGCTAAGATACCCTTATGCATACTCCCGAAATAGAGGCATTGGCAGAGTTAGCGCGCATATACTTGAGCGAAGAAGAGAAGGCGACGCTCGCAAAAGAAGTGGAAGCCATTCTTGCCTATGTAGAGCAAATCCAGAAGGTAAAAGAGGTCAGTCGAGGCGAGAGTGATTTTTCTCCTTTGCGTAACGTCATGCGGGAAGACGGGAAACCGCATGAGAGCGGAGCCTATACCGAAACCTTGCTTGAAGCTTCCCCCAAGCGCCATGGCAACTACGTCAAGGTAAAGAAAATTCTCTAGCATGGCGGTTAATCTCAAAGGTTTGACGATCCGAACAGCTCATGAAGCTCTGAAGAAAGGGGATTTTTCGGCTGCCGAACTATCGAGCGCCTATCTTGACCGAATTGAGAAAAAAAATTCAAGCATTAATGCTTATATTGAAATTTACGATGATGTTTTAAAACAGGCCGAGGAAGCGGATAAGCGTTTTCGCGACAATACCGCCACGACGCTGACCGGCATTCCGCTAGGACTCAAGGATAATATTCTACTCAAAGGGAAAAGAGCCAGCGCCGCTTCAAAAATTCTTGAAAATTACAGCGCTTCCTACGACGCTACCGTAACCGAGAAATTAAAAAAAGAAGGCGTAGTTTTTCTTGGCCGCACAAACATGGATGAGTTCGCCATGGGAAGCTCTACGGAAAATTCAGCCTACGGCGTAACGAGGAATCCATATGACGAAGCGCGCGTTGCCGGCGGTTCGTCCGGCGGCAGTGCCGCGGCCGTCGCCATGGACGGCGCTTTGGCCGCTCTGGGCACTGACACGGGTGGGTCGGTCCGTCAGCCGGCTAGTTTTTGCGGCGTGGTGGGGCTCAAGCCCACCTACGGCAGAGTTTCTCGCTACGGCATAATCGCCATGGGGTCTTCGCTCGATCAGGTCGGCGCTATAGGCAAAACCGTTGACGATGTTTCAATTCTCTATAACGCTATCCGAGGGCAAGATAGTTTCGACAGTACCACCATTGCTGAAAATACCTATCCGGTTAAGACGAAAGGGCGGGCACGCATCGGTGTCCCGCGCGACTTTCTCAAGAACGGCGGGATTGATAAGGCGGTCGGCGAGAATTTTGAAACGGTCGAGAAGAGTCTCATTGAGCGTGGCTATGAGATCGAGGACATAGATCTTCCCAATATCAGTTATTCACTCGCCGCTTACTACATCATCATGCCGGCTGAAGTTTCCTCCAACCTCGCTCGCTATGATGGCATGAAATTCGGCTTTTTAAAGGAAGGGGAAACCCTCAAGGATGACTACTTTCTCTCTCGCGGTTTCGGTTTTGGCCGCGAATCGCGCCGCCGCATTATTCTTGGTACCTATGTGCTTTCATCCGGTTACTACGACGCGTATTATAATAAGGCAGGAGAGATGCGGCGGATTCTTGGCAGTGATTTTGCTCGCGCCTTTGACGGAATTGATGTCATCCTTACCCCGACGACGCCATCCCCGGCATTCAAAATAGGGGAGAAAACCGCTGACCCGGTCGCTATGTATCTCGAAGATATCTTTACGGTTACCGCGAACCTGGTGGGGATTCCTGCCCTGACGGTACCCTCCGGCAGTGCACTAGGAAATAATCTGCCGGAGGGTGGCTTGCCGCTTGGTGTGCAGTTCATGGGGCGCCACGGCGAAGAAGAAACTTTATTTAACGTTGCTGGGGATTTTTTAAAGGAGAAACATTATGGCTGAAGCACGCAGGCCCGATGCAAGGAGACCCGATGCCAGGAGAGACGCGGCGGCACCCGCGGGGTTAACCGCCGCCGAAAAGTTGATAGGAGCGATTATCATTATTGTGGTCGCCATGTCGCTCTTTGGCGCGCTTGTCGGCGGGGAAGGTCCGTTTGGGCTGACCTTCCGCAACTTTTTCACCGGTCCGGTTTTTGATTTCTTTCAATCCTTCTATTTCTATTTTAAGATTGCCTCCTTGGTTTTTTCACTCGTATTTCTTTACGGTATCGTTTACTCTTACATGGGAATTAACGAAATACGAACTCGTGAAAACGCTTACTACAATCCAGAGGGCGCGGCCCGAATTGCCGCCGAAGTATCTCAAAAAAATGCAAAATGGGAACGTATCCAGACGCATATTGCCTCGGACAATCCAAGCGATTGGAAGCTCGCCATCCTCGAGGCGGATATCATGCTCGATCTGATGCTCGATCGCATGGGCTATATGGGCGAAACGATCGGCGACAAGCTGAAGCGGGTTGAGAGAAGCGACTTCAATACGATTGATAATGCGTGGGAAGCGCATAAAATACGCAATGCGATTGCTCACCAGGGCGCGGACTTTGTTATCAACCAACGCGAAGCGCGGCGAGTAGTGGAGCTTTATCGGAGTGTGTTTGAGGAATTCTTTTATATTTAGACGCTCGGGTATTACTTTTGAAAGCACGCGTAAAATTCTGCTGAATTTTCTGCTCTGCTCGGCGCCGTCGCGCCTGTGCGAGGCTTTCAGAAGCAAATACCCTCGCTTTTGTGTAAAAAAAGTTACACGGCCTTATTGAGTGCGAACTTCGAGAGGCCAAGCGAGAGGTTCGGTGAAAGGATACTGGACAGGTTCAAGTGGATAGACGGAAAAATTAGCTGGGCTCGGATATGGAACGGTGTTAGTACAAAGAATCTCACTATCGCCACTTGGGACAGAGCGTACGGTTATTGTTCTGGGTTGTGAGCCTGGAACTATTCGATATGGACCGAATTGACCTAAATCTTTAGTGACCCAGAAATGTGCTGTTGTCCTTCGTACCCGACTACTTCCACGATATATGGGTTTCCGGCACAATTTAATTCCTCGAAAAATAGTTTGCTTTGAGCATCTTTTGGGAGCGCGTGTGGTGGCTGAGTTGGACTACTCTGTACGAAATTGATAAGTGCGTTAAGTATTGGCAAGTACGTTTCATAGGGGCCTTTACCAACAAGTAAGCCAAGATCTTGGCCATTCCCGTCAAAGAGATGGAGCGTTAACCCCGCTGGGCCACGTTCGCCTTGCGCTCCTTGAGGACCGGTTGGACCTTCAGAGCCGGTGCCCCAACTTACTAGGGTTTCATTCTTTCGGCACTGTTGTTTTTTTTAATCCGTTGCCTATTAGATAAATATCGCCATCACTCTTAGCACATGCACTGATAACCGCTCCATCGGCCAAAAGATAGCCCCAAATACTAAAAAAGATCGCAATTATAGCGATGAGCCAAGGCAATACAGCTTTAACTTTAATTGTCTCTATCTCCATCTCAATATCGAAAAATCACTAGCTTAAAACTACCTCTCATTAAACGAAAGGTCAATTG
>JAUSIJ010000048.1 GCA_030647855.1 bacterium
AATCAAACTCTATTTCTGGCACACCTTTCCCCGGAATAGTGTGTGCGATTATAATAGTTGGCTTTTCGTAAATAGCTTTCGCCTCCTCAACTGCGTCTATAATTTCGCGCATATTGTGTCCATCAATCTCAATCACATGCCAATTCCATGATTCCCATTTTGCCCGAAGCGGTTCAAGGGGCATAACATCCTCCGTATAGCCTTCGATCTGAATATTGTTACGATCAACGATACCGATAAGATTATGCAGCTTCTCCTTACCTCCCAGCATGGCCGCCTCCCAGGTCTGCCCTGCTTCAAGCTCTCCATCGCTCATGAGGCAGTAGATCCTTCGCTTGCTTGCTGGACCAAAATCCATTTTGTCGGCAATTGCCATACCAACCGCCTGCGAGAGTCCCGAGCCAAGCGGACCGGAACTTGTTTCAAGCGCCGGTAACCAATCGCGATGAGGGTGTCCTTGCAGTCGCGTACCAATCTTTCGCAGGGTTTTTAATTCCTCGATGGGAAAGTATCCCGCGTGCGCCATCGTGGCATAGAGCACGGGACAAATGTGTCCGTTTGAAAGCACCAGCCGGTCGCGCTCCGGCCACTCCGGATTTTTCGGATCATGATTTAAGAGCCGGAAGTAGAGCGCAGTAAAGATGTCCGCCATGCCGAGCGGCCCCGCCGTGTGTCCAGAACCCGCTTCAAGAAGCATTTCGATAATAGACAGGCGAATTTCGTTTGCCTTAAGTTCAAGAGCGCTAATATCATCATCCGTCAGAGAAAAACCGATTCGCATGACGCCGATGTCATTCATTCAACTATTATATCAGGTTAAGTTACGAAACTGCTCTATTGTCTCGAGAATGTTTGGTCTTTCAAAAATGGCCGAGCCGGCCACCAGCCGATTGGCACCCGCTTCAATCAAACGCGGGGCAGTTTCAAGACTCACTCCTCCATCAACGCTCATAATTATATTTGGAAATTTTTCCCTTGTCTCTCGCAATTTAGCGAGCACGCGCTCATCAAATGGTTCGCCCTGAAAACCGATCCTTGCGATGCCCATGAATTGCACAAAATCCGCTTTCTCAATAAAAGGGTAAATAGTTTCGTTCGGTGTTTCAGTATTGAGCGCCAAACCTATCTCGCATCCGCGAGCCTTAACCGAGTCGATGATTGATTCGAGCTTGTTCGGCGCACTCTCAACATGAATGATGATCCGAGACGCTCCCGCGGTAATCCATCGATCTGCCTCGAGTAGCGGGTCAGCCACCATAAGATCGAACTCGAAATCAAAGTCCTCCCAATAGGGCAGCCCTTCTTTTTCCGCAAGAAGGCTCCTAAATCGTGAATCCCGCTCGTTTGTGTAGGGCCAAGTTTGCGACGGGACAAACTTGCCATCGGTAATATCAACCTGCACCATTCGAATAAGCCCTCGCAGAAACGAGAGTTTTTCCTCGAGTTCTGCGTACGTTTTAGGCAATATTGCTGGTATGATGTCTGCCATATTCGTAAAAATCAAATTGCTCGAGATGAATAAGCGCCATGCGAAGGGCTTGCTTAGTGTACTCTTTCCGATCCACTCTGCCTTTAGTGAGAATACCGATAGCACCCTCTTCCGAACCGATAGTTTGCTTATTAGTTAGCCCTGCTTTGTTGATGGCTTGGCTCAGGTTGAGACCCTCCTTCACAACAAGGTCCATAACTTTTTTATCTGGAAACTCCCAGGCGGATGAAAGTCCAAGATGTGATTCATTTCCGTCATAAATGGCGCAGACGCAGACATCCATGTAGCCGCTCTTTGTCTTGGGAACTTCCATAAGCCCAGACTCAATTCCGATACTATAATGACAATCTCTAAAAATATTTTTCGCTCGGTTAATTGCCCCATGGATTGTCTCTTCCAGAGTTTTGGGCTGATCAGAAATGCCGGAACTTGCTTCAATGCTTTCGATTTGAGCAGCGGCTAAATGCGGATAGTCAAGAAGAATCTCTTCTACTGCCGTAATTTTTGCTTTATTTTTTGAACCAATTCTTATTTTTATTCTATTCACGGCTGTAGATCATCTACTTTGGCGATGCGACGTTTGTGACGTTCTTCGTTTGAAAAAGGGGTTTCGAGCCAAAGTTTTACCGCCGCCTTAGCCTCGTCTTCACTTAAAAAGCGTGCGCCGAGAGAGAGAATGTTACTGTCATTGTGTTCCCGTGAGAGTGTAACGAGCGTGCTGTCACCTCCATAATAAACCGCGGCGCGAACGCCGGGAAACTTGTTGGCGACCATCGCTTCACCTTGGCCCGAGCCGCCGATAACGATACCTCGACAATTTTCTGGATCTTTTGAAACTTCGTCTGCTACCGGTGCGATATAATTGGGATAATCATCCTCTTCGACATATTCGAATGCCCCTTTGTCCGCCACCTCGTATCCGGCATCAATGAGCGCCTGCACAAGCGCTTGCTTGAGTTTGTATCCCGCATGATCCGCTCCTATGTAGATTTTTCCGCCAAAGGCGGATCCGCCTTTGGCGGACATATGTTGTGTCATAAACTTTTATTTCGATTTTTAATTTTTCCGTAGATCCAGCCCAGTATGATGCCAGTTAGAACAAATTCCAATATAAAAGCATAGGGCATGTAATCAAAAGGCGCAAAAACTATAACATCCCATAAACCAGAATAGAAAATTGGTTGTATATAGGGACTAAGAATAATTACTAGAAAACCTAGAACTAGACCGGTAATCCCTCCCCTCAACCAATATTTTTTTTGAGTCATTGGTTTTCTAATGGCTAGTTCCTAGAGCCTAGCGCCTGTCTTTATTACATGCTCTACCAAAGTATAGGTGTACCCCATCTCATTGTCATACCAGGCCATTACCTTTACGAGATTGCCGCCAACCACGCGAGTAAAGGCGAGATCAGCAATGGAAGCAAAGCGGCTGCCGATGATGTCCGATGATACAAGCGGCTCCTCGGTAACAGCAAATACATTTTGCCAGCGCGCTTCCCCTGCCGCCTCTTTTAGAATTTTATTAACTTCCTCCACCGAGACATTTCGTTTTGCAATAAAAGTGATATCAGCAATAGATCCGGCAACGACCGGCACGCGTAGGGCGATGCCATCAAAGAGTCCTTCAAGTTCAGGAAAAGCCTTAGTCACCGCAATAGCGGCGCCGGTTGATGAAGGTACAATATTTTGGGCGGCCGCTCTTCCTTCACGCAGATCTTTTTTGCTCGGACCGTCAACGAGCGACTGGCTTGCCGTATAACCGTGCACCGTATTGAGAACCGCTTTTTCGATACCGATTTTTTCGTGGAGAATGGCGATAAGCGAGCTCGCGGCATTCGTGGTACAGGAAGCGTTGGAGCTAATATCACATGTTGCCAACTTATCCTCATTGATGCCAAGGAGTACCGTGGCGCCATTGATTCCGACAGGATCGTCCTTAACCGGCGCCGAAATAACCACGCGCTTGGCGCCAGCCCCGAGGTGCGCTTTGGCTTTTTCGTATGAAGTGAAAAAACCGGTCGCTTCCACAACTACATCAATGGAAAGGTCTTTCCACGGCAAAGATCCCGGATCTTTTTCGCTAAGATAAACGATCTTGGCGCCATCAATAATTAAGCTTGTGCCGTCAATGGTTACATCAAAGCCGCTTTTGCCGTAGACAGTGTCGTATTTGAGAAGATAAGCAATATTTTCGATAGCCGCAAGATCGTTCATCGCCACCACTTCAAGCTCTTCCCTCGTCCGCGCCAGCTTATAAAACGCCCTTCCGATCCTCCCCGCCCCGTTGATTGCCACTCTAATTTTTTTCATTATCCCCTTTGTATTAATTGGTATTTATAGTATAACACCGCTTGTTTTTCTCCAAAACAAAAAGCCGGGTTCCCCCGGCTTATTTTTTCTTTCTAAGTACGACTTAAACAATCTCACAAACGCCTCCCGCGCAGGCCAGCTCCTTTCTCGCTTCACTTTCATCCTGCTTCTCATACGTGATGATCTTCGAGTAGTCGATATCCTCAAACCGTTTCATAAGCTCGACGTACGTCTTTTCATCAATCGCTTCGTAGGGTGCCAGTTTATAGACATGATTCGAGCGCGGCAAGAAGGAGAGACCACCGATAATTTCCCAATTTTCGTAGAGCCAGTGCGCTACAGTGATCCACTCGTCCTCTCCGACCGAAATCGTCACTGATGGATTGTGCTCTGTATAGTGGAGTTTTACCATCTTCCAATGCTCAAGTTGTTCGAGAGCGGATATGTCATCGCGATAGATAGAATTTTTCGGCGCTTTGACGGGAAATTCCAAAACATAGGTCGTGGCATTTTCCGCCGACTGCCCCACTTCCGGATGGAACGGCACTCCTTGATCGCGAAGCATCTTGAAGAGCGAGTCAGTAGAGGAAATTCTTACTCGTCGAATGTAGTACGGCGCGTGGCGAGCGTGCATGCCGGAGGCGCAGTCAACCATTTGCGAGAGTGTACCGGATGGTTTGACGCAGGTAATGCAGCTTGAGGAGTTGATGCCGAAGCGCTTGGCGTACTGCTCATTTACTTTGATCGTTTCCTTTTTCAGTTTCTCGAGCACTTGGGGCTCGCGCACCGCCGGCGAATCCCACTGGCCGGTAATTGAAACCCCGAGCAGCCGCTCTGCTTCACAGTGCTCCTTCCACTCTTTTGAAAGATACGGGAAATTGGTGAGAGAAGACTGGTAGGTGCCGAGAATGGTCGCCACTCGGACCTTGCGCATGAGAGTCGCCTCCGTATCCCCTGCTCGCGCCACCACTTCGGAAAGGTTGCAGAACTGCTTTGATTGGAGAATAATTTCCCCACACGGATTGGTGCCTAGAGCGCTCATATCACCGCCGAGCTTTTTGACGCGCCGCTCGGGCAGGGTCTTTGCGAGGCCTCCCCGATTGAAAATTCCCCTCTCCCCGCTGCCGCTTTTCATCAGAGCGACCCACTCATCCATAAACTCAGTGTTACTTGGCTTCTCTGTATATACGGCGGAGTTGTTGGCAAGGCTTCTTTGAGGATCGGTTAAGTAAAACTGGCCTTTTTTCGAGTCGCGAATCTGCTCATCGTCGAGATCAGAGAGCGAAATCATGGCGCTGCGGCGCACCCCTCCTGAAACCACGATATCACCGATGGTGCAGATAATGTCGTGAGCATCGAGATTAGAGAGGCGTCGCCCTTGGCGGCTAAGCACTTTCTGCCGCGTAAAGTCGAGAAGACGGTGTAGCGGATCGGGGCCGGAACTTTTTCCTCCCATGGTCTGGAGCCGCGCACCTGCTGGTCGAAGCTTCGAATAATCAAACTTCACATCGCTACCGTTCGCCCAAGCCTTCATGCCATACGCCAGTGCATCACACCAACCCTCTTTGGTATCAGGGATCACATATGTTGGAAGAGTCCGTCCAGTTTGCATCTTGATCTGAGGAAGCTTCTGAATATTCTGACTCTCGACAGCAAATCCTACGCCGGTGCCGCACATCGAGATGTACATGATTTCCGCGAAATCTTGAAAATTTTCCGGAGCGATGTAAGAACAGTTGTACGCGCAGACATTTGTCTTGCGTGCTGCCGGTCCGGCGAATTGCAGGAGGCGCATCGAAGGCATGGCCTCGTGTTTCAAAATCGCATCGCGCACTTCTTTGTACTCTGCATCCTTGAGCTTCTTGCCCAAGTTTTCTTTCATAAACGCCATGTAGCGATCAACGGTTTCGATCCACGTTTCACGCCTGCTCTCACCACCAATCCACCGAGCATAGGTTCGATAGAAGACAAATTCTCCAAGCGGATTTTTAAAATATTTTTTGCTCTGTTCGGCAAGCTTTTTGACCGCCGTCGGCACTTCGATACCCTCTTTTCGAAGCTCTGCCCGCTTCTGGCGGTACAAAATATAGGCCTTTGAGGTCTGAACATACTCACTCAAGATAAGTTCCTTCTCCACCGAATCCTGAATTCCCTCAACGGTTGGGATAAAGTTCTTGTACTTCTTGGTAATGCGAACAAGATCGGCAAAAACTTTGTTTGCCACCATGCTCGCTTCCACATCGGATCCTTCTCCGGTGGCGATCATCGCCTTATAGATCGCATTGGCAATTTTATCAAGGTCAAAAGATACAATGGTGCCGTCTCTTTTCTGAACTGTCTTGATCAAATCCGACCCTTTCGTCTGAACTTTCTCGACTGTTTGCAGCTTTTGCACCTTTCGCATGTTTTTCTTCAAAAATTAAAGAAAACTAATAAAAATTGATAAGAATTTATCCTTGGTTCTTCATTTTACAAAAAAATGTGAGAAAAAACTGTGGATAAGGCATTTCTTAAAATCCAGGAAATAAAAAAAACGGCATGTAAAGCCGCCTGTCAAATGAGCTCTCTCTAGCGCCGTCGTTCATGGAAGATTTTTCAAAAAAACGTGGTCACCCACATTGATTTCATGCGCTTTGAACCAGCCGGCGTTTGTTTCGAGCACGTAGCGCGCTTCCGCGGCCGGACGGAAAATAGTCGGAAAGGTATCCGGCGAAACGGAGTGCTCTAGGTCGACGATAAATCCCCCTTCGTCAAGCCAGGCGATATCAATCGGTATCAACATCCCCTTCATCCAGATGCCGTAGTAATCATCGCTCTCAAAAACAAAGAGTAGACCATCGCCCTCCGCGAGAGCGCTCGTGCCCGACAACCCTTTTTCTTTTTCCACCGCGGTAAGGGCGATGGCAGCCTCGATCTTTTGGTCATTGACCATAACAAGGGCCTTACGTGCCTCTATTTCTTGGGGTTTCGGCATCCGCGGCGGAAGCAAGAATGCCGTGAGCATGAGCACCAAGAAAAGAACCGCTGACAAAAGGAAACTTTTTGATAATCGGTATTTCATTTGATTTTTATCATTGTAGCGTAAAAATAGGCTGTGGGTGCGGCTTGCTACCGACACGAAACTAGAGTAAAAATGAATATATGAAAAAAATAGTCGTCATTGACGACGACCTGGGAATTCTTGAAGCGGTTAAAACTGTCCTCGAACTTGAAGGATATGAGGTAACAGCCCTCACAAAATTCGAAGGAGTGGAGAATATCTGCGACTGCAAGCCGAACCTTATTCTTCTCGATGTGCTTCTTCCCGGCATAAGCGGCGCGGTCATCGCTCGACAACTGAAAAAGAACAAGGCCAGCAAAAAAATCCCGATCATCATGTTCTCGGCAAGCTCTAATTTGGAAAAAACAACGGAAGATTTAGGCGTTCAAGGTTTCATCGCTAAGCCATTTGATATTTCCGAGCTTTTGAAAACGGTTGAGATGCACATCGCCTAGCCGAGCCTGGGATAAAAGGTATTAAACCCCAGGGCACCCGCCTCGCCGAAGACGGCGAGTCGAGGCGGGAGCCCTGGAGCAATTAACTCGCTTTGCTCGTCATTGCCGCGGCACGCCGCGGGGTATTAAACCTTTTTTTTTGCTCTCCTCGGCTCGGAAATGAGAAAATAGCTTTTCTCACTTCTCTCGCTCTACGTCGGCAATAAGTTCTTGCAAAATTAATCGAGTTGCGATATTCTTCTTCGTTAGATATATCGAGAGTCGGATAAAAGGGTGCGTCAACGGGAACGGCTTGCCGCGCGCAAGGAGAGAGCCAGGTTCGACCCCTGGGCACACTGGTTTGCCTGCAAACCTCCGACTGCAAACGTAAGGGCAGACACATGCGTGTCTGCCCTTTTTTTTGTTAAATATTCTTAGGTTGATTTTGTTAGAGCTCGACAACCGTCTGAAAGTTGCCTCGAAAAGCCGGGTCTTCTTCACTGCCTTCGCCTAGCTCCCCTACCTTAACGAGCGTTTTCCCGCCTTCCATGAAGACGCCGATTTCATTGCCGCCGCCGGCAAACCAGCATTGCACCCGAGATACTTCTCCGGGATCGCTTGGCTCACTAAGTACCCCAAGCTCACCGGTCTTCACTTCCTTGCAGCTGCCGTCAAATGTGCCAATAGTGTAGCTTCTGCCTGACGTTTCGAGCGCGACCGTTGTATGAGACACCCCAAGCGTATCCGGCTCAGATTCGACGAAATTCCACTTATAGCTTGCCGGCTCCCCGTTCGTATCGGAGACTTCAGGGGCTGTGCCTGTTTTTGAGAGAAGGAAATAAGCTCCCAAAACGATGATGATAATTACTAATAGAGTAATCGCTATTTTTTTATTCATGCAAAAATCATAGCAGAAGAATTTCAATAGAGCAAGCGCTTTCCATCCCACAATAAACATTCCAATCCGCCAGCTGGCGGATTGGAATGTTTTAAGCGGCTATACTTATTCTTTCAGCTCTGGTCAGTAGAGCGAGTTCATGCCGGCAATATCACCGGAATTGAGATCGCGCTTATTCACTTCGCCGTAATCAGCGTAGCCGTACATCGTTTCATTGAGGCACGAACCCGAGTAAAGATCAGCCAGGCCGACACTGTGGCCAAGCTCGTGGGTAGCAATGTTGTTGAAGTCCATTTTGTCCACCTCACCAGTAGCGGACCACTGGTAGAGCGTATTGTAGATTTGATCCCACTCAACAAGTTTCCGCTCTCTTACCGGACCGCCAAAGATGCCCCATACGATAGTAACGCCGATGGTGCCGTCTTCCAGTGCATCGAAATAAACTTCGTTCAGATTATCCGGAGAGGCCATGTCCGCTACCAAGACCGCGCTCGTGGTTGCTCCATTGCCAAGGACGTTCTGTCCCGAGCCGTTTACAACGCCGTCAGTGACATCTTCCCACTTGGCGATACCCGAGCCGAGCGTAGAGAAAACAAAATCATGTGAGAGTCCACTTGGATTGGCCGGATTAACTACCCATGGCTCAACCGTTTTCCACTTCGAACCTTTGGCAAGAAATCCGTAGCATGAGGTTGCACCGGGACCTCTGGCAGAATTGCCTTTTGCAAACCCTTTCTTCTTATGCACGATAGCGTAGCCTTCTACCAGAGCGTCACTTGCGCTGTCGAATGCCGTGCCGAGACTGAAGACGTTTGGAGCAACTTCGACAGCCTTCGGCGGAATGGTAACGGAAACGTTCCCATGCGAAGGGCCCACCGTTGCGGCCACTTTGACCGGCGGCAGCGCATAAAGCGGTTCCACCCCAAGTGCCAATATTCCTAGTAATGCGAGAAATGTTATTTTTTTCATATTTTTAGCCAGCTATTAAACTCTTATCCCTACTATTAACCTCTTATCCCTAACAGATTATCACATTAAAACTATGAATAAAAGATGGAGCAAATTTCGGAAAATTCCTCATTTTGTGATAGAAATAGAGGGACTTGGAGAGGTGCCGGAGTGGTTGAACGGGCAGACCTGGAAAGTCTGTGTATCGGAAACGGTACCGAGGGTTCGAATCCCTCCCTCTCCGCCAATAGTTTTGAAAAGTGAGCATTAAAATATCCTTGTTTTAAGCTACTTTCTCAAACAGAAAATTGTTAAAATAGGTTAACCCCAAAGGGATTCGAACTATGAACGATATAATTATTGGAAAAGGAAATCTTGCGGGAAGAGGTGTCTATGCAGACAAAGATTTTAAAGTTGGTGAAGTAGTCATCAGCTATCGCCTCAGGCCCCTAACCGATCAAGAATTTGAAGATCTGCCTGAATCCGAGAAAATGTTTGTACACTCGCACCATGACATAAAACATTTGTATTCAGAACCGGAGCGGTACGTTAATCACTCGTCTAATCCAAATACCAAACAGGATTTAGATACCAAGCAGGACATAGCCATTCGAGATATAGCAAAAGGAGAAATGATTACAACTGACGCAACTAAAGACGATATTGAATAAATTATGGCAAAGTCTAAGCACACAAAAAAGAATACCAGTATTTCACCAGAACGACTGGCGGAGCTCCGCTATGCAACTCTCATAGCCTCTGCCGGTGCATCAACTCGTCTTGAAGGTTCAAAGCTCTCCGACAGAGAAGTGGAGCGCGTGGCTAATATTGTTTTTGGGCAAAAATAGGAATATCGAACAAGGCAGGGTTCTCTTTGTAGATTCGTCTTAAATCCC
>JAUSIJ010000054.1 GCA_030647855.1 bacterium
TTAAACCAGAGGAAGGCGAGAATGGCTCCGGTCACAACGCTTGAGAAAGCGGCGAGATTGATCTGCTGCTGGTAAAAAGCGATACCCGCGTAGGCCGCAAACATAGTAGCAAAGAGGCCTCCTGCCAAACCGTCAATGCCGTCTATTACTCCGCCCGAATAAATAGCTAAGGTTACAAGCACAAAGAATGGTACAAAAAGCCAGCCGAGGTAAAGTTCGCCAGAGAATGGAATGCCGATACCGGTGACATCAAGCTTAAAGTAAAACCAAAGGGCTGCCAGAAGTCCTATAAGCGCCACAATCGCAATACGCTTGTAGAGCGAGAGACCTCTGCCGACATGACTCGCGCTCCCTGCGACGTCCATAAAATCATCGACCAGCCCTATGAGCGATCCAAGGATGAGAGTGGCCAGAGGAATCCAGGTTTGATTTCGGCTCAAGAGATCTAGCTTGCTCGTTATTTCTCCTGGAAAAAGTTTAGCGACCGCCCAGATGCCGGTAACAGTGATAAGTGTACTTAGCCAAATGATCACGCCCCCCATCTTCGGCGTGCCCACTTCCCTTTCCTTGTGAAGCTCGTTGAAGATCGGCGTATCGTGACCGTCGGGCGACATTTTACCCGGACGTTTCTTCCACATTTTGTATTTGTAAAGGTAATACGTCAGGAGCGGCGTTAGTGCGATGCCGAGGAAGAAAGCAATTGTTGAGGGTAAGAAAACTTTGACAATATCGATAATCATGGTTTTTGAGATGAGGGGGAAGAGAAGTATTCGAGTGTCGCCCAGGCGAGGGCCTCGGCATCGGTAAAGCGGCCTTCATAGCTTGAACCGAGCACCGTTATGATTATAGGGCGATTAATGCCCGCATCGAGGGCGATGACAAGATTACCGCCAGAAAGCGGCGTATAGCCCGTTTTTGAGGCTATAACGAGGGGGATAGCGGCAAGGTTCTTGTTAGTATTCTCCACTTTGTGGGAAAGATTTGAGAGCGATTTTACCGAGAATGAATCTCGTCTAGTAACCTCGAGGAGGTCACCATGAGTGCGTAAAACGTATTCGAAAAGGCGTGTAAAATCTTTGGCCGATCCGTAGGCACCCGCCACGTCGGAACTCGAATCGAGGCCGGTTTCATTGATAAAAAATGTTTTCTCTAGGCCCAATTCCCGTCCCCGCCTGTTCATGATATCCACGAATTTTTTCCTCGGCTGATTTTCGCTTACTTCACCAGAGACTCCGCCGATAGCATTGGCGATGGCGTGCGCTCCGTCATTTGACGAGGCGATGAGGGTCAGATTCAAAAGATCACCGAGCTTCCAGCGCTCGTTACTGAAAAGACCGTTGTCACTTTCCTCCGCCAGCGCATTTTTATCAACCACGACGATGGTGGTCGGGGAGGTTGACTCTCTGGCGACGAGCGCCGTCATGACTTTGGTGAGCGAGGCGAGCGGCAGCACGGTCTCGGCATTTTTGGTAAAGAGCGCCTTGCTCTGATTTACATCCCAGACAACCGCGGCTTTAGCCTCGAGCGATATTTGCTGAAACGGATCGGAGACGCTCGTAAGGGGTGCCGTATTGTTGCGCAGGGTCTCGTCCTGATCGATTTTATAGGTTGTTGCGATTACTCCTACAAGCGAGAAAAAAAGTATGAGGAGCATGCCCATGTTTTTCAAATGCTCGATACGCTCTGGATTGTGCTCTTTATTCGGCAGATCCATTGTTTTCGCTGTTATCTCGAGCTGACTGGTTTTCAAAGGCCACGAGCTCGCTTTGGATTCGGCCGTACAGAGGAAGATCTTCGGCGCGGGTGATGCCAAGGTGGGCAAAAAGATCCAAGGTGGGCTTGTAGAGAGTTACCCGCTGATCCTTTTCGTCGGCCGTTTTTTCTACCAACCCCTTGATGAGAAGCGAACGCAAGATAAAGTGCGAATTGACGCCGCGGATAAAATCAATTTCCTTGCGGGCGATCGGATTTTTGTAAAGAATAATGGAAAGGGTTTCAAGGGCCGCCCTGCTTAGTTCGCGAGACAGTTCCTCCTTGGAGAGTTTTTCGATAAGTTCCGAAACCTCCGGCGCCGTGACTAGAGTCACCTCTTCACCATTACTCATGAGGCGAATGCCGCGCGAGGCGAGCGATTTCTCGAGGGATTCGAGCGCCTGTTTAACCGAGGGGAGGTCGGTACCGAGTATTTTGCGGAGGTCATCGAGCCGCACAGGCTCTGCCTTAAAAAAAAGAATTGCTTCAATGGCTTGATCGGTTGTCATAATTAATTGTAACGAGGAACATCAAGTTTCTCCGTGGAGAGTTCGATGTCCTCGAAATGATTTTCCTGTGCCACGTTGATTACTCCCTGTTTGACGAGCTCAAGCACCGCAAGAAAGCTCACTATAACATTTACTTTCACCTCTTTACCAACGCCGGCAAAATCCCGAAAACCGATCCGAAGGCCAGTCTTAATTCGCTCTGTCAGCCGGTCGATCATTTCTTCGAGGCTAACCACCTTGGCGATCACCGTTTTCGGCAAAAGCTCTTTTTTCGGCAGGCTTTTAAGCACGCTCATCATATGCCCAAGTAGAGCGCCGAGTGTGAGGGCGGGCTCCGGGCAGAACACAGGCTCAATTTTTCGCTGGGACTTCTGGAAAAGTACCGCTTTGCCGTAATGTTCGTTAACGACAGCGCTCGCTTCCTTGAACTTTTTGAGAAGTTTCAAGCGATATTCGAGCTCTTCGATGCTTTCCGTCTCCTCATCGGTTAGGTCGATCGTAGGCAGGAGGGATTTTGATTTAATGAGGAGCAGCGTGGAAGCGATTAGAATAAAATTGGCGGTATCCCCTATCGGAAATTGTTCAAGCTTTTTGACGTGCTCGATATAGTCATCGGTCACTGCGGCCAATGATATGTCGTTGACAAAAAGCTTTCTTTTTTCGATGAGCGAGAGCAAAAGCTCGAGCGGGCCTTCAAAAACCGGAGTTTTGACGGTAAAAGACGTTTCCATATTAAGAAGTTTCAAAATGCGATTTTAAGTAAGCAATTTTAGTGCCGATTTTTTTGCCGGGATTAAAGATATTATGAGGATCGAAAATTTCCTTCGTTTTTTTGAAGAGGCCGTACATTTGTTCACCGTACATTTTTGGCAGAAAGCGGCTGCGGATCAAGCCGTCGTTGTGTTCGCCTGACATCGAACCCTTAAAGGCAAAGACCAGTTCATATACTTTATCCGCCAGATCGAAGACTATTGTTTTTGTTTCGGGGTCTTTGAGGTTCATGAGAGGAATGATGTGGAAGTTGCCGTCACCGACGTGGCCGGCAATAGTATAGGTCAGTTTATACTCCGCGAGAACGGACTCGAGTTTCGGCAAAAATTCGGGTAAGTGCTCCGGCCGAACGACGATGTCGTCAATAAAGGGCGCCGTGTGGACGTCGCGCATGTGATGGCGCAGAAGATTGAAGCTTTCGCGACGGATGACCCAATATTTTCTTGCTTCGGCTCTCGAATGGGTCAGGCGCTTGCGCACGTTTAAACCGCTGAGACTCTCGAGCGCCGCTTTCGAGCGTATCGCCACGTCTTCCGCGTTATCACCGGTGAATTCAACAAGGAGAATGAGCTTCGGCATGCCGCCTCGTAAAATCATGGAGAACTCCGGGATGAATTTCCAGGCGAGCGATAAAATATTGGTTTTTAGTGACTTGAGGATCTCAGGAAAGTATTTTACGGCGAGCTTCAAGGTGTGGTCATCGTAGGACTCGAAGCTTTCGGGCTTGAAGGAGAGCATGGTTTTGGTAATCAAGGCCAAGTGCGTCAGGTCGTGGAGAAAAATTACGAGGAGCTTTGCATGCGGCTTGGGGCGGACAAGCGCGAATTTTATTTCCGTAATGATGCCGAGGGTGCCTTGAGAACCGACAAAAAGTTGAGTTAAATCAAAAGTTTTCTTATCCCATACGTTCCAAAGTGCGTAGCCGGTCGAATCCTTGGAAACGGTTGGACGTGATTTTTGAATAAGCTCGTAGTTATCTTCGAGAAGTTGGTAGAGATCGCGGTAAAGTGTGCCCTCGAAATTATTCTGCTTAATTTTTTCCTCGAGTTCGCTTTTCGAAAGCGGTTCGACCGTGTATTCGTTGCCGTCAGCTAGAACCGCCTTGAGCCGGCGGACGTAGCGGTTTGTTTTGCCGTACGTGAGAGATTTTTCTCCGCCAGCGTTATTGGCCACCATGCCGCCGACAGTACAGAGTTCCCGCGAGGCGGGGAAACACGGCAGAAGTAGGTTTTTGGCAAGCGTTACTTTCTCAAAATCGCGATAGAAGACGCCCGGTTCGACAGTAATCTCATCGCCTTCTACGCCGCCGATTTTTGAAAAATGGGCCGTGCTGTCCAGAATGATTGATTCGCCAAGCGGTCCCCCGCCCATATCGCTTCCCCCCGCCCTGACCGTAAGAGAAACGCCGCTTTCGGCGTTCTTGGCGGCGTAATGAACGAGCGCCTTTATGTCCTCAACGTCTTTGGGGTGAACAACGGCTTGGGGCATGACTTCAAAGAGGCTCGCGTCCCGGCTGTAATTTTTGAGTACGGCCGCTTCCGTTTCGATCTCGCCCTTTATGAGAGTTTTAAGGTCGTCCATTCGCACCTCTCCCATACCTTGCGCGCCTCTCACTGCGGTTGCTTCCATACTACGTAAGCTTAAACCCTACCTTCGCCCGCACGTCGTCCATTTTGAGATTGGCTTTTTCTCTGGCGGCCACGGCGCCCTCTTCGAGTACCTTTAAAACATCGCTTTTATTTTTGGCGATTGATTCTCTTTTCTCCCGTAGCGGCGTAATGAACTTGCTCATGTTTCTTATGAGCAGTTCTTTTGATTCCTTGTACCCTATTCCGCCGGCCTGGTAGCGATCGCGAAGCTCCGCAAATTCGGGACCCTCGGTAAAAAATTTGTGCAGGGCGAAAACATTGTCTTTGTCGGGGTCTTTCGGCTCATCGACGCCTTTCGAATCGGTCGGAATGGACATCACCGCTTTGGCGATCTCATCGTCTGGCGCAAACAGGCCGATCGTATTGTTATAGCTCTTGCTCATTTTTCTGCCGTCGGTGCCGGGAATTGTGCCCACGCTCTCGGGGATCGACGGTTCGGGCAATCGGAAGGTCTCGCCGAAGAGGCGGTTAAATTTTTCGGCCGTGTCTCGGGTAAATTCAATATGCTGTTTTTGATCGGCTCCGGTCGGGACAATATCGGCATCGTAGAGCAAAATATCCGCCGCCATGAGCATGGGGTAGTCGAAGATACCGACGTTAATTTCTTTATTTTTGGCCCGAGCGTCTTTGTAGGCATGCGCGCGTTCAAGATACGGCATGGTGGTTATGCAATTGAAGATCCACCCAAGTTCCGCGACGAGCGGTACGTCCGATTGCTTGAAAAGGGTCACTTTTTTTGGGTCTAGGCCGATAGCGAGATAATCTATGGCTACATCGAGGGTATTTTCCGCAAGTTGGCGCGGATTTTGCACGTTGGTGAGGGCGTGCATATCGGCGATAAAGACGTAGCTCTCGTAGGAATGCTGGAGCTCCATAAACTGCTTCATAGCCCCGAAGTAGTTGCCAATATGAGGCCTGCCGGAGGGCTTTACTCCCGATACCAGTATTTTTGCTGACATGTAGCAATAGTACCAAAAAAATGGCTCACTCAAAAGCTCGCCCGTCTATTTCTTGAGATATGCTATCCAGTAGTTTCGCCGGTAGACGCGGTTGTTCATTCGGGGATAGTGTGTCACCTTTTTTAAGGCAATAATTTGAAAATAAGCAGAGTAAAGCTCTTCGAAGTCAACTTTAGTGAACACTCGCTCAGTGATGCCGAGCTCTTTGATGGTGTAGGTATCTTTTTCTTTGCCGGGGCTCTTTTTGAGGAGTTCCTTGGCGTTTGTGTCCCCTTCTTTAGCCAGTGCTCTCACAAAAAAATAACCGCTTGGCCGTAGCACTCTGGCAGTTTCTTTTAAGAAAGTTTCTCGTTCAAGTTCGGAGAGCGAATTAGAAGCCATAACGTCAAGCGCAAGATCGAATTCCTCGTTCTTGAACGGCAATGGCTTGCCCATGTCAGCGTATTGGTAGCGAGGTGCGATGCCAAGCACTTCTGCCCGTTCCCGAGCAATCCTTAGCGCATTTTCTGAAATATCAACTCCCGTTGCCTGACAGCCCTCGTCTGCCCAAAAATTTGTATTTCGTCCGGTTCCGCAGCCGAGGTCGAGTACCTTGAAAGTTCTCCAATTTTCTCCGGACTTTCTCAAAAATTTGAGGAAAGTCAAAATTTCAGCTTGGGGTTGGTCGCCCTTCGTAAGCAGTTGAGGTTTCCTATATTCCCTATTCCATGCATGTTGTTGAGACACGATGTTTATTTTTGCAAACCAGCAATGTCACGTTTAACCTGCATGAGGATTTCTTTCGAGCGATCGAACGAGAGAAGACCAAGTGCTTGGTCATATGTAACCCACTTATAATCTTTTATTTCATTTTTTTGTATTGTGACATCATGAAATATAACTAAGCCCACATAATAAGTTACCGTTTTTTCGTAGCTTATGCCATCCTTGTCAAATTCATAGGTATCTTCATAGCGAAGTGTGGGTAAAATATCACAGGAGAGGCCGGTCTCTTCAGAGAGCTCCCTTTTGGCGGCGTCTAGCTCGGACTCGCCATTTTCTTTGTGCCCCTTCGGATACACCCACTCATCAGTCGCGAGACTTTGAACGACTAGAAATTTGTATTCGTCCCCGTTTCGATTTTGAAGCACCGGTATTACGCCGTAGGACTTATCTTTTACTTTGCGCATGATATTGGCTTCAGGATTGACATTATGTACATTATCTATTATACAAGAATAGGTAAGTTTTTTTAGAAGGAGGAAAAAGTGCCTTTCTCACAAAAAGCATGCGACTTATTCCGCCGCTTGGGCCAAGTCAGTCAGGAACGAGGAGATGGCTCCGAGCAACGTGTATGTATCGCATTCGATGAGCCCTTTGATGCTCCTCTTTGGTTTAAGGGTGTCTCGCGTGCTCCATGGGAGCTCGATCGCAAGGGCGTCGACGTCATCGTCGAAACAACTGATTTAGGGAAGCTCTATCTTCAGATCAAATCATCGGAGAGCGGAGTTCAGAATTTTGCCAAGAAAGGGCGCAAGAATATCGCTATCGTCCTCATTCGCGGAGGGGATACGCTCGATGAAATCCGGACAAAAGTTTTGAATGCACTTCAGCCTCTGCGCAGCGAGCTTGAGAAGATGAGAAGCAAATACGCCATTACCGAATAGGTAATGGCGTTTTTATACATATCCCTTTGCTTGCATTTAGAAAAGCCTCGCGAAGAGACCCTTTCTATGAATTAGCTCCTTATGTGAGCCTATTTCTATTACACCACCGTCTTCGAGTACTCATATG
>JAUSIJ010000041.1 GCA_030647855.1 bacterium
TCGAACATATGTGTTTTAAGGGTACCAAGCGCCGGCCGCGGGCCATCGATATTGCTCGTGAGCTCGACAGTATCGGCTCCGAGTATAATGCTTTTACTTCACAGGAATATACGGGCTACTACGCAAAATCAAATCCACGCCATTTTAAAAAAATTCTAGACGTGGTCGCCGATCTATATCAGAATCCTGTTTTTAATCCGATCGAAATCGAAAAAGAGAAGGGGGTGATCGTCGAAGAGATCAATATGTATGAAGACATCCCATATCGGCACGTGCAGGATTTATTTACTGACGTGCTCTATGGGGACGAGCCGGCAGGCCGCAACATCGCCGGAACCCGAGAGAGCGTTCGCGCTATGACTGCCAATGATTTTCTCGACTATCGAGCCAAGCATTATCTCGCTCCCGCCACTACAGTAATAGTGGCCGGTAATATTACCGAAGAAGCGGCTCTGGCAGAGGCTAGTGTCGCTTTTGCCGGAGTTCCTTCCGGCATCAAAGAGGGGAAGGCTCCTGTGGTAGAAGAGCAGTCCGAGCCCAAGCTTCTTACCAAACATCGCGCCACTGACCAAGTACATCTCGTACTCGGCGTTCGATCCTTTCCGATTTATAGCAAAGAGTACTTGGTGATGAAGCTCATTGACGCGCTGCTCGGCGGCGGTATGAGCTCTCGACTCTTCCAGAAGCTTCGTGAGGAGATGGGTGTCGGCTATTATGTGCGAACGAGCGACAACGCTTTTACCGATCACGGCTATTTTGATGTTTCAACCGGCGTTGACAAGAACCGAGTGGGGGATGTGGTCAAAGCCTTGCTCGGCGAGTTTCGTCGCTTGAAAGAGGAAAAGGTCACGCCAAGCGAACTTCAGAAAGCAAAGGACTACTTTACCGGTACCATGGATCTTAACCTTGAATCGTCGGATTCGCTCGCTGAATTTTATGGATATCAGGAAGTGCTCAAAAAACCGCTCGAATCACCGGCGGACATCGCTTCGGCGGTAAAAGAAGTCAGCGCGGAAGATATCGCACGGGTGGCAACTCTCATCTTTACTAATGAGCGATTAAATCTGGCGCTCATCGGTCCCGATCCTCGAGAGGATGAGCTTAGGGCTTTACTCTCGCTTTAATCTCGTTGTCTTCCGTCAATTTGCGGTGTTATTATAGCTATATGGATAACTCCAAAAACGCCACTACCATATCGATAGCGACCGGCACGATCGTTAAAACCATCCTTCTTCTCATCCTTTTTTATATTCTCTATATATTGAAGGATCTCATTCTCGTCATTTTGACAGCTATCGTTATCGCCTCCTCGGTTGAACCGGCGACCAAATGGTTTGCCCGCCGCCACATTCCGCGATTGCCCGCTGTGATCATTGTCTATCTCATCGTCGCGACGCTTATCTTTTCCCTCTTTTATTTCTTGGTGCCGCCGCTCCTCGATGAAACGGCTATTTTCTTGCAGTCGTTACCGACCTATGTTGACCGTTTGGAAATATGGAATCCTTTGAGCCAGGGCAGTGACTCGGTCGTAAAAGGTATTACGGGGAGCTTTTCAATCCGGGAAATTGTTAGCGAGCTGACCGTCTTCCTCGAAAGTTTTTCAGGCAATGTGCTCTCAGCCCTCACGGCGGTTTTCGGAGGCGTTCTCTCCTTTATCGTTATCGCCGTGCTCTCTTTTTACCTATCCGTTCAGGAGGATGGAGTTGGAAAGTTTTTGCGCATTATAACGCCCGTGCGCTATCGCAAATACGTCACAGCCCTCTGGCTGCGTTCGCAGGTCAAGATAGGCCTTTGGATGCAAGGACAGCTCTTGCTCGGCATTATTGTCGGTATTCTCATTTTTCTCGGCCTTACCATTCTCGGCGTAGAGAACGCCCTTCTGCTCGCTTTCCTCGGCGCCGTTCTTGAGCTCCTCCCGCTCTTCGGCCCTGTTCTTTCCGCAATTCCCGCGATCATTGTCGGGCTGCTTGGTGGCGGCGTGACCTTAGCTCTGCTTGTCCTTGGCCTCTACCTCATCATTCAGCAGTTCGAAAATCATCTTATCTATCCGGTAGTGGTAAAAAAGGTGGTGGGGGTGCCCCCGACGCTCGTCATAATCGCACTCTTCGCCGGGGCAAAACTGGCCGGTTTTTTGGGACTTATTCTTTCAGTGCCGGTTGTCGCAATTATTATCGAATATTTAAACGACATTCAGAAGGACTCCGTTATGATTGACGATGATTTTCTCAAATAATTCCTCTCGCCCTCCGCATGCTTCCGAAAATATATATCACAACCACCCTCCCGTATGTTAACGCTGACCCGCACATAGGGTTTGCGCTTGAGATCGTCCAAGCCGACATTTTTGCCCGCTTTAAAAAAATGCAGGGCCACGAAGTTTTTTTTAACACCGGTACTGATGAGCACGGCGTAAAAATTTACCGCAGAGCCGAAGAAGAAGGAAAAGAGACGCGACAGTTCGTCGACGAATACGCCGAAAAATTTCGCACGCTTATGACGCCGCTCGCCATAAGCGAGGATGTGCATTTTATTCGTACGACCGATCCCTATCACGAAGAAGCGGCCCAGGAATTTTGGCGGCGCTGTTTCAAGGCCGGCGATATATATAAAAAAAACTATCGAGTTAAATATTGCATCGGCTGCGAGCTTGAAAAAACCGATTCTGAACTGGTTGACGGCCGGTGCCCAATCCACCCTCATCTTGAGATAGAGCTCCTCGACGAGGAGAATTATTTTTTTCGCTTGAGCCGCTTCCGCGAGCCGCTGCTCGCCCTATACGAGAGTCGGCCGGATTTTGTGGTACCCGATTTCCGTTTTAATGAAATTCGCACTTTTGTGGAGAGGGGATGGGAGGATTTCAGCATCTCACGCCTCAAGCGGAAAATGCCATGGGGAGTGGCGGTGCCCGACGATCCCGATCATGTTATGTATGTATGGTTTGACGCATTTGTGAACTATATTTCGGCCATCGGTTGGCCCCACGATCTTCCCCGGTTTGAGAAATGGTGGCCGGTCATACAGTTTGCCGGCAAGGATCAGGTCCGCCAGCAAGCGGCTATGTGGCAAGCCATGCTTATGTCAGCGGGGCTTCCGCCCTCTCGGCAGATCCTTATTCACGGCTTTATCACAAGCGGCGGCCAGAAGATGAGCAAGAGCATCGGTAATGTAGTGAATCCTCTCACTCTTGTCGATGAGTATGGCACGGACGCTCTGCGCTATTATCTGGCACGTGAAGTTCATCCTTTTGAAGATAGCGATTATACTGCCGAAAAATTTAGGGAAGCGTATAACGCCAACTTGGCGAATGGTCTCGGCAATCTGGTGAGTCGGGTGCTCACCATGGCGGGCAATAACGCGGTTAGCGTACCTGACGCTCTTCTTGCGGCACCGCTTTCAGGGCGAAGCGAGTACGCTCGCTATGAGGAATTTCTCGAGGGCTACACATTCAATAGGGCGGCTGACGTAGTATGGGAGCTCGTCCAGCGCACGGACAAGCGCATTCAGGAGAGGCAGCCTTTCAAAATGGTAAAGACAGATCCCGAAGCTGGCCGGAAGGAGATTGAGTTTTTGCTCGGAGAATTATCTGCTATCGGCCGTTTTTTGGCGCCGTTCCTTCCGGGAACATCTCGGAAAATCCTTGCTTTGCTCCAAAATCCACGCCAGCCCGAACCGCTATTTCTTCGAAAATGATACCACTCTTTTTTGACGTGCATTCTCACTTGAATTTTCCGGAGTTTGATAACGATCGGGAGGAAGTGATAGAGCGCCTTCGCCAAGAAGGGGTCTCGACTATAACGGTCGGTACCGATCTTGCCACCTCTGAATCGGCAGTCGAACTCACCAAGCACTCGCACCTCTTTGCATCTGTTGGCTTTCATCCGGACGAAGTCGCCACTTTTGACGAAGCTTTTCTGCGAGAGCTCGCCCAAAACGAGCGGGTTGTGGCCATCGGGGAGTGCGGTCTCGACTACTTTCGCACACACGATAACGAGGGCAAGCAGGTGCAAAAAAATGCCTTTGAGCGGCAGATCGCGCTCGCGGCAGAGCTTCACAAGCCGCTCATGATTCACTGCCGCGAAGCCTACCAGGATGTCTACGAGATGCTCGCAAGCGCCAAGCGATCCTTTGGGGACCGTATTCGTGGTAACATGCATTTTTTTGCCGGCTCGCACGATGACCTTCGCCGATTCCTCGACATCGGTTTTTCGGTATCTTTTACCGGCGTTATCACTTTTACGGCTGCCTACGACGAGGTTGTCCGGTTTACCCCTCTCTCGAATCTCATGGCTGAAACTGACGCGCCCTACGTGGCGCCTGTGCCGTATCGAGGTAAGCGCAATGAACCACGCTATGTCAAGGAGGTGGTGAAGCGAATTGCCGAGATTAAAGGGCTCCCGCTTCTCGACTGCCGAGAAAAACTTGTGGAAAATGCCATGAGCTTCGTGGCGCGGCAGTAGCGCGGTTGCACCTCTCTCGCGGCTATGGTAATGTGTTCTTCATGACTGAAAACGAAAAAGAAGCGACAAGCGAGGCGCTTACGACCAAAATTTACGAGGTCGGCTTTCTTATCGTTCCTTCCATGGCTGAAGAAAAAGTCAGTGACGAAGTGCACGGCATCCGTAGTGAAATAGAAAAGCGCGGGGGAATTGTT
>JAUSIJ010000058.1 GCA_030647855.1 bacterium
ACGTATTGATGCACTGGTCGCCCGATGTGCTTGTCCTCGGCGGCTCGATGATCGTTGGAGATCCTTCCATTTCGCTCGAGATGGCCGCCGCCTACCTAAAGGGCGTCTACACCATAGGAGCTTCCACCCCGCCGATAAAAAAAGCCGAACTTGACCAAGTCGGCGGCCTTTACGGAGCGCTTGTCTTAGCGCAAGGGCTCTGAACAGCACTTCTCTGCTATAATTGCCTTATGTTCAAGAATTTTTTAATGAAAAAACTGCTCGCGGCAAAACTCAAAGATGTACCGCCGGCCGAGCAGGAAAAAATACTGACTCTTATCGAGAAGCATCCCGAATTTATGCAAAAAATCTCGGCGGAAATTCAACAAAAGATGAAAGAGGGCAAGGACCAAATGTCGGCCACCTTCGAAGTCATGAGAGTCCATCAGGATGAACTAAGAAAGCTCATGTCATAACATGTTTGCTTTTTTAAGAAAATCAAGCGGTCAGCCGAGAAAGATCTTGATTCTTCTGGGGCATCCGGACAAGGAAACCACCTGCGGGCACCTGGCGGATTCTTATGAAACGGGCGCTAGGCAAGCAGGACACGAGGTGCGCCGGATAAATATCGGGGAGCTCACTTTCGACCCCATCCTTCACAAAGGCTACAAAACGGTTCAGGAACTTGAACCGGATCTTGTTATGGTACAGGAGGCTTTCAAGTGGGCGGGCCATGTCGTTATTCTCTATCCCAACTGGTGGTCGAGCATGCCCGCGCTACTCAAGGGCATGTTTGATCGGATGTTTTTACCAGGATTTGCGTACAATTTTCACCAATTTGGCTGGGATAAACTGCTCAAGGGGAAAACTGGGCGGGTAATTATTACCATGGACAACTGGCCGCTTCTTGCCCGCGTAATGTTTGGCGACTATACGAACGAAATCACAAATGCCATTCTCGGTTTTTCCGGAATTAAGCCCGTGCATATTTGGAAAGTCGGCCCGCTCAAGCATATGAATGAGATTGAGAAAAATGACTGCATTGATAAAGCCTTTGCTTTAGGCGGGCAAGCATTTTAAATCTAAAAAAAAGAGGTAAGAGTCAGCTGACTCTTACCTCAAGAACGATACCCCTCCTCTTTTTCGCTAGTGTAAGACGCTTGGCAATATTCTGTGCCAAACTGCTTAAACTGTGCGGGTTCAGAAGATCTCCTCTACTTATGAGAAAATGTGCCTTCTGCGTCGATTTCTTCTCCCAATTTTCCGAGAGATCAAAACTGACAATAAAATTTCGAATGGGCTCAAGATAAAAGAAACCGTCAATACCGTGATACAGATCGAGCTGACTGCCCAGAGCACAGCAAAGACGTAAATTCGATCTCTCCCGACCAAGGTAACGGCGAATTTCTCTCATGAGCATTATGCTCAATTTGGCCGAGGGCTGTATGGGGTTCCAACCGATGTTTGACTGATGTTCGCGTACTAACTGCACGCTCGCCCAAAAATTCGAGTAATTCGGCACGCTGGTAAAGGATGCGCTAAAACCGAAAAAATCTTCTTCCAGACGAACCCCGTTCCCGTCCTCTTTTTTGGGCTGGACTTCCGCTGCAGGCATTTCTCCTCCTCTTGTATGAAGCTTCTAGCATATACATATCATGATTATAAATGTCGGTCAACTTGTCATAGGAAGATTCGAAATGTTAATTGTGTAGCTTTAAAAATTATGACACTATACCAAAATGTCACTCTCTATCGGCATTGTCGGATTGCCAAACGTCGGGAAATCCACGCTTTTTAATGCACTTACAAAGAGGAGCGTCTTAGCTGCCAACTATCCCTTTGCCACCATTGACCCTTCTGTTGGCGTCGTTGCGGTACCGGATGATCGTCTGCATAAACTCACCGATTTTTCGAAGTCAGCTAAAACTGTTCCTGCCGCTATCGAATTTGTGGATATCGCGGGGCTGGTCAAGGGAGCCTCGGAGGGCGAAGGTCTCGGCAATCAGTTTTTGGCAAACATTCGAGAGGTAGATGCCATCGCGGAAGTGGTTCGTGTTTTTGATGATAGCGATATTATTCACGTAGCGGGGAAAATAGATCCGCTTGAAGATATTCAGGTGATTAACCTCGAGCTTGGTATGGCAGATCTCGAGACGATTACGAAACGGTTGAGCAATATCCAGGGCGACGTTCGGAAGGGAAGCAAACTCGCGATCAAAGAAAATGAGGTTCTGGAGAAAGTGAAAGCAACCCTCGAGCAGGGAAAACTGACCCGAACACTGGTTTTGAATGACGAGGAGAAGGCGATCCTCAAAGGCATGCATCTTTTGACTGCCAAACCGATTCTTTATGTGCTCAATCGTAAAAGCGGAGGCAACAATCTCGAGCAGGGCGACGAGAGGTACGAGCGCTTAATGAAGTTTTTCACAGATTCGGAGGCGCTTTTTGTGACGGTGGACGCCGGCATCGAGCAGGAGCTTAAAGACCTCGAAGGAGATGAGAAATTAGAATTCCGCAAAGAGCTTGGGGCAAGTGACGATGGGATCAGCAATCTTATCCGCAAGGGCTATGAATTGCTTGATCTTATAACCTATTTTACGACCGGCGAGGACGAGACGAGGGCTTGGACAATCAAGCGTCATTCGAGTGCGCCCGAGGCCGGTGCCGCTATTCACAGTGATTTTCAAGAAAAGTTTATTCGAGCAGAAGTGATTGCCTATGAAAAGCTTCTTGAAGCGGGTTCGTACTCCGCCGCCCGCGAAAAAGGATGGCTGCGCACGGAAGGGAAGGAATACATCGTCCAAGACGGTGATGTAATCGAGTTTAGGATTTAGTCATGGCTTATGTATGTCGCATATGATAATCTCATTATGACAGAGTGCCGGATAGTCCCGCATTCCAAGCATTAGTCCTGTTAACTGTAGGGCAGGGGTCTCGAATCTCTGCCATTTTTTATCCATAAAAAATGGCAAGACCTTGTGAGATCTTGCCCCATGGTTTGCGCCAGCGCTCCTAACTCTGGACAGCTAGGCTAAAGAACGCGTCGCTGAGTGCGGCCCAATTTTATTCGAAATATAAAAAATGGCAAGGATCTTTCGAACCTTGCCCAGTAGTATAGGGCTGACGGCGACACCAAGCTGCAGCGAGCGGGACCTCACGCCACTACGATCCACTGGGCGATGTGCTAGTAAAAATTATCATAAGTTATAAAAATGGCAAGACATTGATAGTCTTGCCCTGAAGGGGAGTCGGCGGTAGTGAACTCAAGCGTACTGGACTATGCCTAAGTATGCTGGACTAAGTTTAGCCATCGCTAATATATATAAAGAAATAAAAAATGGCAAGATCATGAGATCTTGCCGTGTAGAATAGTATAGCCGACAGAGCATAGGAACACCACGCTGAGCGGAGCATCGCAGTGACACTCAAACGACAGCAACCCCGTTAAGGATCGCTGTCCTGCGGAACATCTTACTATAGAGGACGCCACGGGGCATTGGTACTCGGTAGTGGCCTCTACTACATTAGAGAAACGACGGCGATATGTTTCCACACCGCCGTCCTGGAGCGAGGCCAACACTAGGCAGCTCCTCTGGAGAGCGCTAGAGGCCGCCGGACGAGATAACAAGTGGCAGTAACCGCGTTAACGATCACTGCCCTGAACCCAAGCGCATCGCAGGACACACTGCCCGAGTCAGCAATGCGCAACACGAGTCTATGCTACTTACTCAAGAGACAATGACTCATTTCTGAATCATTGCCCTGTAGGGAGGGCCACCTTACCTCTGCGTGCAGATCTCAGCTGGACGCCGCTAAGTGCTAAACGACAGCGATCCGTTAAGGATCGCTGTCCTGAAGAGGAGTAAGCCTGTGTACAGATGTCGTTAGTTCACTCGGCTGGACTAGACAATACCCAACTGAGTGTGAAGGGACTTGATAATATCAAGTAATATCGAAGTTCGACCTTGATATTGCAAGAAAAAAGCAGGCGTTCGTAATGACACGCCTGCTTAGATTTCTGATAGGTTCACCTAAACAAGGTGAAGGAACGAACCGATAGCGATGAGGACCGCTGCCACAGCGGCGAGGCGACCTCGACGCGCACGCTTGGGCTTGCCGTCGCCGTTGTCATCGGGAGCCGTGCCTGCAAGGGCGGCCGTCCTGGCTTCATCGGCATCCGCCGGCTCGCCGTTCTCCTGCGTGCCGGCATAGTTCACCTCGACTGCCGGTCCGCTCTGCTTCGAGAGTTTCTCCTCTTCGAGCCACTCCTTCGGGGTGATATCCTCGAACTTCACCACCGCGAAGGTGCCGAAGGGCCCCTTGCAGTTGGGACGGAACGAGCCGAGACCCTGACACTCACCAGCGACGCTGAAGAGTGCTTGGATGGTGCTCGGACTGCCAGCGGGTGACTTGTTCTTCACCACGATTATAACGGTGAAGCCCCACTCTTTGAACTTGGGGCGAATGAGACCAACCGCCGTACCGTCGGGCAGACGCCCACGGCGCTTATCCACGATCCACGGGGCCTCGCTGGCGCCTTCCGGTATCGGGAACGTGAGGAACTCTTCCTCGAACCTGAGGAACGAGGGGAGGAGGGTCGTTTTGGCCGTCGAGATCATCTTGCGGCCCTGGAAGGGAACCATGCGGCCGGCCTCGACGAGCGAGGCATAGAGCATGGTGGCCGGCAAGCCAATCTGGCCATGCCGATCGTCATCCGGGTCATCGAGACGATAGATCTTCTCCCGCGCCGTCTCCTCGAAGGGGCGATCCTTCTTGAGCTGAGGCCGGACACCGGTGATGAGACCAGTCAAGGTCTCATCGGTCATCCGGTCTGACATGAGCGGATTGGTCCCCCGTACAGTGATGCGGTACCTGCGCATAGGCAGTACTCCTTAGAATAGCGCTTATCGAAGCGCTGACAATGGACAGTTGAGCAAGACAGTCTCACCCAATCTGGGGCTAGTTCTATCAGGCGATTGCTATCGAGTCAACTTGACTAGGAAATAACAATAATGTTTAGTAAAACTCGTAAACCTATGCACCGTCCAGCATTCTATGCTGCACCTGGGCTTAGTTTAGTGCAGGGCAAGGTTAACCATACCTTGCCATTTTTATTGACATTAGATAGTCTATGGATCATCGCAGTGGCGCGAAGTTATGACCAGTGCGGTAGGGCTTCCTAGTCCTTACCAAAGTGCTGTCCACGGCAAGGTACCCAATCCTTGCCATTTTTATTTGTAACTGTAACATTCAAATATCTGCTGTGGTGCAAAGCTAAGTTAAGCGTTGTTAACCATAGCACGGTCCAGTCGACGCCAGAGTAACCAATCTCTGGCATTTTTTTGTTGTCTTTGATAGATTTGAGTCGCGTGGTCAAGCCAAGCTTCGTATTGTGTTGCTGCTTGTGCCCCAGTAAGGAGCGGAGATTATGTCTCCGCTATTTTTTTTAAATTATGAAAACCCACGCGAGAACGTGGGTTTTGTATGTCGTGTGCCGTTAGTGTGCGGTTACAAGGTTGATCAGTCGCTCAGCTTCCGCATTCAATGCCTTAGCCGAAGCGATATCTCCTTGCTGCCGCGCCTGTTCGGCCCGTTCGATGAGGTTGTAGACCACATCCACTGGCTTGTGTCGAACCAGTCGCTCAATCGGTACTGGACGAACCGGCTGCGGACCACACGCGAACGACGGAATGAAAGCGCAACCTTGCGCAATGACGATATCCATAATAGGCCTCCTTCGGCCTCTGATGGTGCAGATGGTGCAGTGAAATGAGGCCAATCCTCACTTCGTACCTATTAGCTATAGTACACCCTAACGTTTGTTTTGTCAAGCCCTAAATGAGAGTTACCGTTTTTTGCCTTTTTTAAGCCACCTTTTGCTTTCCTCTCAATTGGCGTGTATATTTTAGACTACTTAGCCAGAGCTCTGCGGACCCTTCTCCAGCAAGCTCCCGCTGGCTTATGTATTGGGCAAGGACTTGTCGGTTCTTGCCTTTTTTTTCAGAAGGTCCTAATTTATTGATTGGAATTGGGCAGCGTCCTGTACTGTTACGCTCGCTTCGGTAGAGTTTTCTAACGCGTAGTCCACGGCAAGGTAACCCTCTCGACTTCGCTCGAGGCAGGCAATCCTTGCCTTTTTTATATAAAGATTATATTTTATTCTTCTGGAGCAGGGTAGAGCGGAGCACCGTAATCTGCGCATGTGTACTGTTCCGTATACGGCAAGGTTACCCATACCTTGCCATTTTTTTAGATGGATGATAGCCTGCGTATCGATAATGTAGCGTAGAGTAAGCTACTGTCCGGTCGTGTTCTCTGCCCCACGCTGCGGTCGCGCATACTTTACGGCAAGGTAACCACTCCTTGCCTTTTTTATGTCTTACCCACAATATTATTCACATAGCGTTAAGTGCTGTGCGGTTCTGTATTGTGAAGCTTAGCGCAGCATGATCGCCTCTCGTATAGGGCAAGATCTTGTGATCTTGCCATTTTTTATGGTTGTGGTAATTTAGCGCCAGATGTTTTTTGAAAAGTCCAAGCAATTTCTGCCTATGCAGGCAGGGCTCGGACGGTAACATCTGTACCATCTATAAGGAGGTCGCCATGAGCGACACGCAAAGGATTAGTTTACCGGTTCTTTTGAACAACTTCCCGAGTACTGCGGTATATCGGGATCCTCGGCGGGTGCAAACCGACATGCTCGAGTTTGTTGCCAAGCACGGCTCCTCTCTCATCGAGGCGCCCACAGGCAGCGGCAAAACCGCGGTGGAATATGCCATCGCCCACGCCGCCAAAAACAAGTTCGGAACGACCTTTATCATCACCCCGAACAAGACGATTCTCGACCAGATCAGGACGGAATTTCCGGACCTCTGGTACGCGCTCGGCCGTAATGAGCATCCCTGTCTCTACTATGTGGAGAATAAGAAGACGCTCACGCCTATTACCGTTGAGGGACTGCGTCTCGATCCGGAAAACCCGCGAGCCGACGAGATTCCATGTTCGTTCCTCACTGACTGTCCGCATCGTGTGTATCAAGACACCGGTAAAACTCACGAGGAAGGTGCCTACCGGTGTCCTTACCTCGAACAGAAGTGGGAAGCCAAGCAGAGGGGAGTCGTCGTAGCGACGATGTCCTTCTATCTCTTCACTCATCTGTTTACTCAGGAGTTTGATACGGAAGCGGTCGTCATTGACGAAGCGCACCGTATCGCAGACGTGATCAGGAACGCCCTCTCGTACGAAATCACCGACTATCATCTCAAGCGCTCAGCCGAGCTCTTGAAAGATGTAGCACCGGCTGAAGCAAAGGTTTTCAGGCGGTTTGTGGCGGCAATGATCAAGATCGCCAAGACCAAACGGCCAGGCGAAACTACGATTCTTGACCGCAAGGAAATCGAGCGACTTCTCGACATCATCTCTGATGTCGACAGCAAGGGGCTTGCAGCGGCGATCAAGAGAGCGGTCGAGGCAGGGCAGATTAATCCCCGCAAGGATCGCGTGGAACTGCGTAAGCTCGAGGTGCTCGTGCGCGATATCAGGCGCTACATCAAGTCCTTTGAGTACTCGATGCCTATTGGTGAGCCGGGAGAGCGGGGCTTTCGCAATGCGCTCAATTACACGTGCGCTTACCACAAGGTCGAAAAGGGCGAACGCGACAAAGTCGAGCACAAACTCGTGATCAAGTGCTACTACGTCGTGCCGATTGTGCGCAAGATTTTGCCATCATTTCGGGTGTCGCTCTCTGCAACGATCGGCGATCCGGAAGTGTTCGGATATGAAAGCGGTATCAAGGACCCGTTTCTCTCTCTCGGTTCAAATTTCCCGGCAGAGAACGCGCGGATCTACATGCCGCAGGATACGCCGAATCTTGCTCTCAATAACCGCTCTCGCCGCGATCTGCCGCAATCCTTGCGGAAGATGGCTCGGGCGGCCAAGAGGTTCAGCAACAAAGGGATTCGTTCTCTTGTTGTCACCATCTCGAATGATGAACGGGAGCGGTTCCTTATCATGGCAGAAGAAGAGAAGCTCGATGCGATGAGCTACGGCAACGGAGTGACTGCCAAAGAGGCGGCGCTTCGTTTCCGGGACGGCGAGGGGAAAGTCCTCGTCGGTACGGCGGCGAACTACTCCGAAGGAGTAGACTTGCCGAAGCAAATGGCGCCGGTAATCTTTTTTCTGCGGCCGGGATATCCCAACCCCCGCGATCCCATGACGCAGTTTGAGGAGCAGCGCTTTGGCGGAGCCCGCTGGGCGCTCTGGAACTGGCGGGTGATGCAGCAGGCGCTGCAGGTACGCGGTCGCAATGTCCGCAGCCGATCCGATATCGGCGTAACGTTCTTTATAAGCCAGCAGTTTCGGCGAGTGCTCTTTGCGGCGCTTCCCGAATGGCTTCAGAAATCCTATCGAGGTGAAATAACCTTCGATGAAGCGGTTAAGGATGCCGAGAGGCTGCTTGGATAGTCGTGAGTGATTTCAGGAGCACTTAAGTGGTTTCCACTTAACATTGCTACCGCGCATTCCCGCACAGGCGCAGGTCAGTCACCGATTGACTTGCGCTTTTTTATTTGTTATTTTGTTTTCTAAATTAGACACCGGTATGCTTTACTCCCGCCAGCTTCAGTGCGGCACGGCGTCGTTATGTGTAGGGCAAGGTTATCCATACCTTGCCATTTTTTTACAATAATTTAAGATTTGCCAGTGCTGTGTTCGAGAGTCTTGTATTTTAAAGTATCGCACAACAGCGAAAACTCCTGCGGACTAGCACTACAGGGCAAGAGATAACTCTCTTGCCATTTTTATTGATTAACTTATGCTTGGCAGCATCAAGCTTCGTGGCGCAGAGTGTTTTGTCGTCTGGTACTCTGGCCTAGAGCTAAGTCCACTCCACGGCAAGGTATCCAACCCTTGCCATTTTTTTAACGTCCGTATTTAATAAGTCCGTCAGTCTTAGCCCGCAGTTATGCGGTGTAAGGACTAGTTATCTCCCGTACGGTTCACTATCGCACAGGGCAAGACTCCGATGTCTTGCCATTTTTATTGTTTCCAGTAGTATCTCTTTGTTCTGTTCTGCAACGCAGGGTACTTTGGTGTCGGCTCTAGCGCGGTCATGTAAAGTTCGGTGCACGGCAAGGTAGCCCTCTCGACTTCGCTCGAGGCAGGCAACCCTTGCCTTTTTTAAATTGCGATGTAAATTAATTTAATCGCACTAACCTTCGCCGCTGTTACCCTAGGCGATGTTCGTTAGTCCAATGTTCAGGGCAAGACATGCATGTCTTGCCGTTTTTATTAAAAAAGTTTACTAAAAAGGGCGCCGAGGTGTGGGTGTAACCTCGGCGCCAAGGAAGGAGGGGAAGGCGATTTGAAGAACGTACAAAACTAACATAACCTATCAGAATTAAGATTTTATGAGGATCTGTGAATAATCCTGCATGCTCGAAAGTGCTAGATCTGCATATAAAAAAAGCGCCGTGTGGGAATGGGGTTGACCACGGCGCTGGGCTAACGGGCGCGCTCGCTCCGGGGTTTTATCACCACCTTTCATTGTTTGTGCGAGCGCATCAGACTATCCATAGTATACACCATGCCCTTCATAAACCCGCACACTGAGTTTGGTCAGGTTGCAGCAATTACACGAAAATATTTATAGTGGATTGTCTTTCCATCATTTCATTTAGGTAATTTAAAATTGGTTAAGCAACTGATTGCATGACCAAACTTAGTGTGCGGGTAAAAAAATTCCGCTTGGCCAGCCAAACGGAATTTCTCGTGTTTGTTGTAGACTTGTCAGTTCTCGGTGGCGGGCGCCGTCTTGTCGAGGAAAATGCTCGCGAGTGCTGCGATGATACCTCCGCCCCAGAAGCAGGCGAGAGAGATAAGGATCGCGAGGTTACGGCTGACTACCGCAAGCAGCGTTGCGGCTAGGATACCGAAAGAAAACAGAGCGAGTCCGGCAAACACGATCAAACGGTAGACCAATTCTCGCATAAGAACCTCCATTTGTTCCGGTGTCAATTATATCACCGAACCTATACTATGTCAAGTGATTAAGCACCAAGTACCAAGGAATCCCCAAGTTAAGGTATTTTTCATATAATAAGTATGTAGTATAATCAAGCTCATCTAATGGAACACATATTATGAGAACAACACCCAAAGATTTTTTTCTTCATCTAGGCGTTATCATAACGCTCTATGTCTCGATTATTAGCTTTCTGACGCTTATATTTCGGGTCGTTGATTATGCCTTTCCCCCTGCCTTCGAGCGTTATTTTGCAACCTCAGCCATAAGCTGGCCGGTGGCGTCGCTTATCATAATTTTCCCCATTTACCTCATTCTTTCCTGGATCCTTAACCGAGATTATGTCGCAAATCCCGAGAAGCGTGATCTCGGCATCCGCCGATGGTTGCTCTACATCACCCTCTTCATCGCTGGCATAGCGATCGTAACGGATCTCATTGTCCTCCTTTACTACTTCCTCGACGGCCGATTAATTACGGCGGGCTTTATTCTTAAAGTGCTCGCTGTCTTTGTGGTCGCAGGCGGCGTTTTCAGCTACTACATTCTTGACCTTCGGGAGCGAACTAACAGGGGCGTAAACAAACTCTTCGCCGTGATTGCCGCGCTTCTCGCTATCGGATCGATTGTGGCAGGCTTTGCCGTCATCGGATCACCACAGACCCAGAGGCAACTGCGTTACGACCAGCAAAAAGTTCAAGACCTTCAGATGATCCAAGGACAGGTATTAGAATACTGGAATAGGACGGATAAACTCCCAGAGACACTCGCCGAAGTTGATGATATTCTTGCCGGTTTCAATATTCCGGAAGATCCACAAAGTCAGCCATACGAGTATCGAAAAATTGCAAATCTTAACTTTGAATTATGCGCAACTTTTAACCTTCCAAGCAATGAAGGGAAGAACAAGAGGGCGATACCGGAGCCGATCTATGGTCCCTACGGCCTTGTTGATGAAGACTGGAAGCATAGCGATGGACGAAGTTGTTTCGAACGGACGATTAGGCCGGAACTCTTTCCGGACAAACCTCAAAAAGCACAATAAAGGGCGCTCGGACTTTACTCTGGAAAAGCACGGATATCCGCCTCAGGCGGATTCCTCCAGCTCGCGCTGTCGCGCTCGCTAGTCTTTTCCAGGGACAAAGTCCTCGCTTTTGCATAGAGGTCGCAGGGCCTTCAGAAACGACACCCTCGCTTCTGTAGAAAAAAGTGCAGTACTAACTCCGCGATGTTTTCTGAAAGAATACCCGAGTGATATTTTACAAACTTAGATTTTCGTAGTACTCTTTTGAGTATGGCCGATTACGATCCTAAGAAAATCGAGAAGAAATGGCAGCTTGCATGGCACAGGCGCCAACTCCATCGAGCGAAGGACGTATCTCGAAAAAAGAAATATTACTGTCTGGTTGAGTTCCCGTACCCTTCAGGGGATGGTCTCCATGTCGGGCATATTAGAAGTTACACGGCTATGGATGTCATTGCGCGCAAGCGCCGAGCCGAAGGTTTTGAAACGCTCTACCCGATAGGATGGGACTCGTTTGGACTGCCAACGGAGAATTATGCGGTCAAGACCGGCATTCATCCAAAGATCGTTACCAGAAAGAACACGGATACTTTTCGGAGGCAGCTCAAGTCCCTCGGCTTTTCCTTTGACTGGAAACGAGAGGTTGATACATCAAGCCCTGCGTACTACAAATGGACGCAGTGGATTTTTCTCCAGATGTTTAAGCGTGGCCTCGCGTACAAAGCCAAGATGGCGATCAACTGGTGTCCTTCATGCAAGATAGGTCTCGCCAATGAAGAAGTAATTGACGGTAGATGCGAACGGTGCGGCGGCCTCACTGAAAAGCGCGAAAAGGAACAATGGATGATTGCAATTACCAAATATGCCGACCGGTTACTCAAGGACCTCGACTCAGTCAATTATCTCGAGCGAATAAAAACGCAGCAGAGAAACTGGATCGGACGAAGCGATGGTGCCGAGATAGATTTTCCAATAAGCGAGGGCGGAGAAAAACCGAATTTTCTACTTCTGCACGGCTGGACTGGGAGGGCTAATAAGAATTTTTTGCCTTGGCTGAAAAAGAAACTGGAGAGCGAGGGATTTGCTGTGGAAACGCCCGAGCTACCGAATACTGATAAACCGACGGAAGAGGAGCAGGTTACGTATGTTCTGAAAAATTGCACTATAGATGCGAATACCATCATTGTCGGTCATAGTCTTGGCGCAATTGTTGCCCTGAAAGTTCTCATGAGGCACAACAAGCCGGTGAGAGGGCTTGTTCTGGTTGCTGCTGCCATGGATCCGGACACAAATAAAGAATACAAACCATTTCATAAGACGTTTTCCTGGGATTTCGATTTTGAAAAAATTAAAAGGCTTGCTTCGTCGCGCTTAGTTATATCTGACCTATTAGAGACGGAACGAATCCCGTATCTTAAAAGAATGGCCTTGAAGCTCGAGGCGCCCATTGCGCAAGCCACAGCAAAAAAAGAGCATTTTACTGCTAAGGAAGAACCGTTTCTGCTTCAGAAGCTCATTCCGTCCATCAGTGTTTTTACGACGCGGCCCGATACACTCTTTGGCGCAACGTATCTCGTGCTCGCCCCAGAGCATCAAATAATTGAGAAATTAAAAAGAAAAATTAAGAATTGGCCGGAGGTTCTGAAATATATCAAAGCGTCGAAGGCAAAAAAAGAGATGGAACGAATGGCCGAGGGAAGAGAAAAAACGGGAGTGGCGCTTTCTGGAGTCAGGGCGATTAATCCGGCCACGAAAGAATCGATTACGGTTTTTATTGCAGACTATGTGTTGGCCGGATATGGCACCGGGGCCATCATGGCTGTTCCGGCCCATGACCAGCGTGATTTTGAATTCGCTAAGGAATTTAAACTGCCGATTCGAGAGGCGATTGAACCACTTTTTAACGCCGACGACAAAGGGGAAGACGCGATTCGAAAGGGTCTGCCGTTCAAGGAACGACATGCGGCGGTTTGTATCGTTAAGCATTGGTCGGAGGACAAATATATCGGTCTTAAGTGGAAGAAAACCGACTGGCGCGGTTTTGTAGTCGGCGGCATCGAAGATGGAGAATCGCTTGAAGATGCCGGCCGAAGAGAAATTGCGGAAGAGACCGGCTATAAGAACGCGAAATTCGTAAAAAAACTCGGCGGCATTATTCATTCTCAGTTTTATCATCCTCTAAAAAATGAGAACCGATGGGCGAAATTTCAGGGCTTGTATTTTGAGTTAGAAAACGGAGAGCGAGAAGAAATTTCCGCCGAAGAAAACGCTATACACGAAGTTTTGTGGCTGACACGAGACGAAGTCGAGAAATTCCTAAACGCCCGCGATATGCGCCATTTCTGGCAAAGGCTTCTCCGGGGAGACGTGGTGTATACGGATAAGGGAATTGTGGCCAATTCAGGCAAGTTCACGGGGATCCCGAGCGAAAAGGCGAAATTGGAAATCGTAAAAGCAGTCGGCGGGGTAGAGAAGGTAAGTTATAAGCTTCGCGACTGGGTTTTCTCGCGCCAGCGTTACTGGGGTGAGCCGATTCCGATTATTCACTGCGAAAATTGCGGCACCGTAGCGGTACCTCTGAAAGATTTACCGGTTAAACTTCCCGATGTCAAAAATTTCAAACCCACGGAAAGCGGCGAATCGCCTCTCGCCAATGTATCTACGTGGATCAACGTTAAGTGTCCGGAGTGCGGCGGCAAAGCGAAGCGAGAGACGGATGTCATGCCTAATTGGGCCGGTTCGAGCTGGTACTATCTGCGCTACGTCGATCCTCAGAACAAAAAAAAGCTGGCAGATCGAAAGAAGCTCAATCACTGGATGCCGGTTGATTGGTATAACGGGGGCATGGAGCACACCACTCTCCATCTTCTCTACTCTCGCTTTTGGCACAAGTTCCTTTTTGACATCGGTGCAGTTCCCGGAAGCGAACCATATGCCAAACGTACCGCTCACGGGCTCATTTTGGCCGAAGGCGGCGAGAAAATGTCGAAGTCTAAGGGTAACGTCGTTAATCCTGATGACATTATAAAAATGTACGGAGCCGATACGCTCAGAGTTTATGAAATGTTCATGGGGCCGTTCGACCAGGCTATCTCGTGGAGCTCCGATAGCATCATCGGCGCTCGCCGGTTCATCGAAAAAGTCTGGAAGTTATCTGGGAAGGTGGCAAAAAAGACCCCAGCGGATAGGGAACTGGAATCACTCGTAACAACCGCTGTAAAAAAAGTGGGAGACGATATCGAAGAGATGAAATTTAACACGGCGGTAAGCCACATGATGATCCTTGTCAATGAGATGGATAAGAGGGAATCAATCGATGTGGAAAACTACAAGACCTTGCTTCAACTCGTTGCTCCTTTCGCCCCCCATGCAGTGGAAGAATTATGGCGGATAATGAAAGGCAAAAAATCCGTACATGAAGCGAAATGGCCGCGCTATGATCCGAAAAAAGTTGCAAAAATTGCGCACCGCATTATTATACAAATCAACGGGAAGCTTCGCGACAGCATAATGGTGGAAGCGGATGAAGCGGAGCAGGCAGAAGTTGTGAAAAAAGCCCTTGCCCGTGACACGGTTAGGCAATGGACCGAGGGGAAGGAGGTTAAGCGAGTGATTTATGTGCCGAAGAGGCTCCTTAACATCGTGGTGTAGCGTGTGGATTATTAGCTTCTTGACTTCTTTTTGAAGTAGTGATAAAAAGAATAGACAACCATGAGTGCCACTATAATGTTTAAACCAAAGCAAGTTGTAAAACGCCTTCTTTCCGTGCTCCCGGATCGGGCAAAGGACATAATCACGAATCGTTACGGCCTTGGTAACAGCCCTGATCGGCTAACGCTTGAGGCCATAGGTAAAAAGTACGGTATTACCCGCGAACGGGTTCGCCAGATTGAAAATTATGCTTTGGCCAATATCCGCAAATCTAAGGAATTTACGAAGGAAAAAAAGAGTTTTGATGAGCTTGCCGGACTTGTTCATTCATTTGGCGGAATAGTAGCGGAGCAGGATTTTTTGAATCATATCAGTTTGAACGATTCGATCCAGAATCACATGAACTTTCTCCTTGTTCTTGGTAACGAATTCAAGCGTCTTAAGGAAGATGAGGAGTTCAAACACCGCTGGTATATTGATGAAGACCTTGCCGAAAAAATCCACGAATCGCTCCGTAAACTCTATAACAGTCTTTCGGACGACGACATCGTCGCCGAATCCGAAATGGTCTCCCGCTTCTTAGATCAGTTGAAAGATGTCAACGATCAGTACCGAAAGGAAGAGGTGGTGAAACGATGGCTCTCTCTTTCCAAAAATCTTGATAAAAATCCCTTTGGTGAGTGGGGCGTCACTCACTCGCCGAATATTCGGACCAAAGGCATGCGCGACTACGCTTTTCTTGTCATTCGCAAGCATGGTTCTCCTATCCATTTCCGCGAAGTGGCCAAGAAAATTACGGAGCTCTTCAATAAAAAGGCTCACGTGGCAACAACCCATAATGAGCTCATTAAAGATCCGCGCTTTGTCCTCGTGGGACGCGGCCTCTACGCGCTCGCTGAGTGGGGCTATATGAGCGGAGTGGTAAAAGATGTCATCAGAAAAATTATTGAAAAAAATGGACCATTGCCGAAAGACAAAATCATAGACAAGGTGTTGAAAGAACGCTACGTGAAAGAAAATACAATTCTTGTGAATTTGCAGAATCCAAAATATTTTAGAAAAGACAAGGAGGGGCGATACGCGAACGCCTAAAGGTCGCTCGGACTTTGCATTAAAAAACACGGATAAATTCTTGCTAGAATTTTCCTCGAGCTTGCGCCGTCGCGCTCGCTAGTTTTTTTAATGCAAAGTCCTCGCTCTTATGGGAGAAAACGGCAAGCTCTCCTTTTTGAATATATTGCACGGTCATTCATTTCTCTAAGCGAGGCGTTACTTTTGTCTGCCAGTAAGCCCCCGTAAGTCCTTTCAAAACAAGCGTCTCGCCGGTTGGTAGGAGTAAATACTCACGTAGACGAGAGGTATCACTTTTTGAAAGCCTTGCGCAGGCGCGGCGGCGCCGAGCAGAGCAGAAAATTCAGCAGAATTTTACGCGTGCTTTCAAAAAGTGATACCCGAGTATTCTTTATGGTAAAATATACTCATCTATGGAGTACATCCGCAATTTTCTTGCTGAACTTTATGGT
>JAUSIJ010000063.1 GCA_030647855.1 bacterium
ATCATAGACGAACTGGCCGATATAATGTCGACCTACCCCCGAGAACTTGAGTCGGCCATCGTCAGGCTTGCCCAGATGAGCCGGGCAGTCGGTATCCACCTTATCCTCTCAACCCAGCGCCCTTCGGTAAACGTTATCACCGGCCTCATCAAGGCCAATATTCCCTATCGCATCGCTCTTCAGGTATCCTCTCAAGTTGATTCCCGAACGATTCTTGACACAGGCGGCGCAGAGAAACTCCTTGGGGCCGGCGATATGCTCTATCTCTCGGGTGAAATGTCCAAGCCTCAGCGCATTCAATCAGCCTTCATATCGGAAACCGAACTCAAAAAAGTAACAAAATTCCTGATCGAAAACGGGAACGTTGGTATCCCGAGCGATATTACCATCGCGGCAGAAAATGAGCGGAACGAAATTTTCGATGCCACGCTCGACCTTGAAGCCGGAGGCGACGACGACGAACTCTACGAGGAAGCGCGAGAAATAGTACTCCATGCCGGCAAGGCCTCGACTTCATACCTTCAAAGGAAACTCCGCATCGGCTACGCTAGAGCAGCACGTCTCATTGATATGCTCGAAGAACGAGGAGTGGTTTCGGCCGGAGAGGGCGCGAAACCCAGAGAAGTGATCGACAAGCCCGAAGCAGAGGCCCCAGAAGGCTATCAATAGTATATGAAAACAAACGCCAAGCTTTTTCTCAAAGTTTCGGTAGCCAGCTTTCTTATTCTTTTTGTGGCCGGTTACTCTTTTTATCAGGCAAGAAAACTCATCGCCGGACCGAGAATCGCCATTGAAAGTCCCTCGAATGGTGCCATGTTAGGAAGTTCAATCGTCGAGATTGTCGGAAAGGCCGAAAATATATCTTTTATCAGCATGAACGACCGCCCTATTTATGTTGATGAGCAGGGCATTTTTAAGGAAAAACTACTGCTCGCCTACGGCTATAACATAATAAAAGTGGCCGCGCGAGATAAATTTGGCAGAAATACGGTTGAGACGCTTGAGGTCGTGTACAAATAAGACGCTCGGGATATTCTTTCGCCAGAGCACGAATAAATTCGTCCAGCGACGAATTTTTCTCTGCTCGCCCTTATGGTTCCGCTGTAGCGGAAGCCATGCCCATAAGAGCTGCGCAAGGCTCTGCGAAAGAACATTCCTCGCTTAGTTGGAGGCAGGCAGGCAATGTTTTGCACAAGCAATACCTCGCTTCGTTGAAAAGTTAAAGACAGGGCTTTAAAAGAGAGTTCGCTTCAAAAGAGACCGAGGGCCGTGAAAATGGTGCTGGCTTCGTGCTATAATGATAAATATTTTAAGCTGTAAGTAAGCATATTTATGCATAAAAAGGCACCGGTTAAAGAAAAAGAATTGAATAGTTCGGTAGAAGAGACCCTTCGGCAAATAAAGGCGCGCTTCGGCGACGAAGCCATCATGAAGCTTGGCGACAAGCCGCGGGTTGACATTAACGCCATATCGACCGGTTCTATCGGCCTCGACATCGCCCTCGGAGTCGGCGGTCTTCCCCGAGGGCGCATCGTTGAAATCTTCGGACCGGAATCGTCCGGTAAAACGACGCTCTCCCTCCATGTTGTCGCCGAAGCTCAAAAAAAAGGAGGAATATGTGCTTTCATTGACGCTGAACATGCCATGGACCCCGAATATTCCAAAAAACTCGGCGTCAAAATAGATGAACTGCTTATTTCACAGCCCGATACCGGCGAGCAAGCGCTTGAAATTACCGAGAGTCTCGTTCGTTCGGGGAAAATCGATGTCATTGTGATTGACTCGGTAGCGGCCCTCACCCCCAAGGACGAGATTGAAGGAGATATGGGAGCCCAACATATGGGTAAACAGGCGCGACTGATGTCACAGGCCCTGCGTAAACTGACTGCCATCGTAGCTAAGAGTAAAACTATCGTAATCTTTATCAATCAGATTCGAATGCAGATTGGAATCATGTTCGGTAACCCGGAGACTACGCCGGGTGGTAAAGCGCTCAAGTTCTACACCTCGGTGCGCATCGATATCCGGAGAATCGCCCAGATCAAGAAAGGAGAAGATGTCATCGGTTCCCGAATTCGAGCCAAGGTGGTAAAAAACAAGGTGGCGGCGCCCTTTCGTTTCGCCGAATTCGACCTCATTTACAATGAAGGCATTTCGCGTGAGGGAGAGCTCATTGCCCTCGGCGAAAAGACCGGTACGCTCGCCAAATCAGGCACTTCGTACTCGTTCGGTGAAGAAAAATTGGGGCGCGGCTATGATGCCACACGTCTTTTCCTCAAAGAGAACGGTAAAATTTCCGATGCCATATTGAAAGAAGTAACGAAGAAACTCGAAACGACAGCGTAAGCACTAAAAGATAGACACGAAAGACCCCATACGCTAGTATGGTGCCACTATGCTCGAATACAACGAGATCACACCCCGACGATATATTATTGTTGACAAAGAGCCCTACGAAGTGATCGAGGCTCACGTTTTTCGCAAGCAGCAGCGGAAGCCGGTTAATGCCACCAAGCTTCGAAACCTCATCACCGGCAATATAAAAGAAATATCTTTTCACGTTTCCGACAAAGTGGAAGAGGCGGAACTGGAAACAAAACAGGTGAAGTTTCTCTATACCAACAGAGGTGAGTACTGGTTTGTGGAAAAGGACGACGCCTCCAAGCGTTTCCAAATTGGCACAGCTCTGCTCGGCGACCCGATTAATTTTATGAAAGCAAACTCACTGGTTGATGCTCTTATCTTTAAGGAAAAAATAATCGGCATTAAATACCCGATCAAAGTCGAACTGAAAGTTGTTGAGGCCCCGCCGGCCGTTAAGGGCGACACCGCCAAGGGAGGTTCGAAGCAGATAAAACTCGAGACAGGCGCCACCATTAACGCTCCCCTTTTTATAAACGAAGGCGATATCATTCGGGTCAACACCGAAACCGGGGAATACGCCGAAAGAGCCAGCTAAATGTCAAGGTTCAACCTTGACATTTTGCATCGCCATTTTATTTTTTCAAAAGAAAAGCCCCGTGTGAATTACCACGGGGCTTGAGTTTTGAATGAGTCACTGACCTCTGTTTCATCCTCCTGAAAAGGTGCTGAACATAGTGGCAGCGTAGTCCTCTGGTAGAGAAACGGAACACCCCTGGTCGGTGATCAGCTGTCCGCCATCTTTGGCAAACCGCATAATACCGTTGGGTGCCTTCAGGTAGTGGATTAGCACCGGTCGAATGAATTCGTATCCGTTTGAGTTAACGGAGCGAATCCGCACGACTGACGTGATCGTCTGATCGTCCTTGTACCATTTCAGCGTCGTCGGAATGACGGCTCCCATTTGGTTGGAGGCTGTTTCCTGAACCGAGGCATCATTAAGTTTGGGCTCTCTTGGAACATCGTTCCCGGCCCTTACTTTGTCGACGAACTGCTGCCAGTGGTCAACCTGGTCGGGAGTAAGGTACTTCTCATTCACGGCCATCACCATTTCCATGGTGGAAATTTGAACTCGGGCATCGTGGTCTCGCTGTCTTTCGAAATCCCTGTCATGAAGTTTCATGGCAAGAACAAACAAAAGAACAAATCCGATTACTCCCATGTAGAAGGTTCGGAGGTTGACTTTGACTTTGACATCGTCACCCTCTGCTACGATAATGAGCATGAATATTAGGCATATTAGGCCGTAGAATATGCTAATAAACAGCGCAATTTGAGTGAGTCCACTCATATGATTCTCCTTTTGTGAGTTCTGTGAATGTTGACTTTTCTAGACCACTACATTGTAGTCATAGCCAGAAAGCTCCGATTTTCAGGACCTTGTGGCTACGACTACTCGCAAGTTGCTTACAAAGAGCTAACTTTCCCACCTTAAATTATACCAAACCTATCCCTATATTGTCAAGTAGTTTTTCGGAACACCAAAAATGGCTCTACGGAGGCTCTCACAGCTTCGGCCAAGCGAGGCATTCATTGCATCCTGCCACCCAAGCGAGCCCAGCACCATTTTTGCCTTAAGAAACAGGCGAAAGGGCAGGCTATGAAAAAGACTAGCGAGCGCGA
>JAUSIJ010000002.1 GCA_030647855.1 bacterium
CGGGGAAAAGATAACAATCAAGAATCTCCTCTATCCGCTTCTCCTCGAATCAAGCAACGACGCGGCGGAAGCCATCGCCGAGCACTATGGCCGCAAGCCGTTCGTCAATGCCTTAAACGACAAGGTTCGCGCCATCGGTCTTAAGAGTACTTTTTTTGCCGATCCGAGCGGCCTTCTTCCGAGCAACGTCTCGACAGCATTCGATCTCTTCACCTTTGCCGAGTACCTTTTCAAGAATAAACCGTTTCTCTTTGAAACGACGCTCCGAAAGGAGGAAGAAGCGGCCGGCCACCTCTGGCGAAATGCCAGCAAGTTTCTCCGCGATCCTTCCTACCGGGGCGGCAAGAACGGCTATACCGATGAAGCCGGCTATACCCTTATCTCGATTTTCGACCTGCCGCTCGCGGAATTCGACAATCGGTCAATCGCAATCATACTTCTGGGCAGCAAGAATAATGAGGACGATGTGCGAAAGGTCATCACATTTCTCAAGGCCAATGTCTATTACCAAGAAAAGCCGCAATTTTCATCTTCTTCAATCTAAAATCGCCTACTTCTCATGGTGTGATATCATAGCCTCTTCTATGACAAATTTTTGGAAAACGCTTGCAAAGCCGATTATGGCGCTGGCGCCGATGGCTGACGTGACTGATCCGGCCTTTCGGATAATTATTGCAAAGTACGGCAAACCGGATGTCATGTGGACGGAGTTTGTTTCCGCGGACGGATTGTTTCGCGGTGGCAGGGAAGCGCTTATCGGCGATCTTGCTTTCACCGAAGGCGAGCGTCCGATCGCGGCCCAATTTTTTACGAGTTCCCCAGTCATGATGGAGCAGGCGGCGAGGCTTGCGCTCGAACTCGGCTTTGACGGCGTTGATATCAACATGGGCTGTCCCGACAAGGGTGTGGAGAAGCAGGGCGCCGGCGCGGCCCTCATCAAAAACCCGGCCCGCGCCCGCGAAGTGCTGCGAGCGGCCAAACGGGGGACAGGCGGACATATTCCAGTATCGGTCAAGACCCGTATCGGCTATTCCAGGAATGAGATCGAAACTTGGCTCCCGCTTCTTCTAGAAGAGGAGCCGGCCGCCATAACGATCCATGCTCGGACTCGCAAAGAGAAGTCAGATGTCCCCGCGCATTGGGATGTCATCAAACGAGCGGTTCTGATTCGTGACCACAGCAGAAGCCCAACGCTTATCCTCGGCAATGGCGACGTAGTAGACCTTGCCGACGCCCGGGCCAAGGCTCTCGAGACGGGCGCTGACGGCATCATGCTCGGGCGGGCGATCTTCGGCAACCCATGGCTCTGGAGCGGCCGCCCCTTCTACTCGATATCGCTTGAGGAAAAGCTACGGGTATTGGTTGAGCACACGAAACTCTTTGAACAGTTGCTTGGCGCGAGAAAAAATTTCGCCATCATGAAAAAACACTACAAGGCTTACGTTCAAGGGTTCGATGGGGCCAAGGAGCTTCGCCTGCGGCTCATGGAGGCTAAAGATGTGCTCGAGGTCGAGCATGTTGTTGAAGCGTACCTTGGGGGAGAGGTAAGAGTGCGGGAACTACTCCAAAAGGTGGCTTAGATGTTGGCTATTTTTGCTATACGGGCCGGATGCTTATTAAGCACTTGACAGACTGAACAGCTGTGCTATACTAGAGCAGTACATCGTTTGTTGCATCTTTTGCTCTGACGAACCGCGTTCTTTTAAGGAGGTACCTATGACGGTACGCCTGGATGTTGATGTGGGTCGCCTGAATCAGGTGACCATTGTCGCAGTAGTCAACAACACCATCTGAGCGCCGGCGGCGGCACGCCACCAAGGAGGTCACGTGACTGTGCCCACTCATCCTCCCTGAGGAAGGGACGGAAAAACTTTGAGACGGATCTTGCTAGATCCGTCTCTCTTTTTTTATGGAGATGAAGTTTGACTCCGGACACTGTCTGTAGGATTATTATTAGAGAGACGCTACGGAGGACTCATGCGATACCTGCTCGGCGCGCTCATGGTACTGCGCTTTCTGCCCACCCTCGCTCTTTCTTTAATATTTATTATGCTTGCTTTCGTCATCGCCTTTTTTCAGCTCCTCAAGTGCAGGAAGTGCGGACACTACTTCGCCCTCTCTTACGAACTGGGCCGCGACGGCAAGCGCTCGACCCACACGTTCTGTCCCGCCTGCTTTTCACACGATCGCGAGGACGCGAGCGTTTTCCGCTCCTGATCGAAAAAACTCTATGTTGCGCGGCATGGAGTTTTTTTAACATTAGAACGGATAGGTATACTTCGGGTTACCCCCTAAGCATTTGTTGACTTACATTTCTCATTTGATATAAATAACCCGGAGTTGTTTTTATTTGGAGTTAGGGATTTTTTTTGGAGGAAGTGCGATGAAGGGATTCCGTTTTGTGCTAGCATTACTGCTCGGATTCTTAGAGAATCTTGGCTGGCTGGTTATCTTGGCTCGTCGCTTATGGCTCAACCAATTGATAACCTGCCGAGACTGTCAAAGTCCGAGAGTAATAGAAAGGAGGAAAGAATTGAAAAGAGAATTTCTCATCTGCGAGGAGTGCGCATCCTGTGGTTGTAAGAAAATGAGGATCGCAAGAATAAGAAATCGCTAACTTTGATCTCGGCCGCTTCTTTAGGAAGCGGCCTTTCTTTTGCTTCTTTACCACCCGAGCGGGACATTTGTTTTGAAAAGCCATTTGGACCTATTCCCTTCATTCGAGCGAGGCGTTGCTTTTGCAATCCGCCAGCTGGCGGAATTGCCCCTCTCCATCTGAACTCGGCGTTTGTTTCCAAGAGACTTTCGCCTGCGTGACGGCAGGCAGCTTTATTTTCACCCGAGCGAGGACTTTACTTGGAAAAGACTAGCGAGCGCGTCGGCGCGAGCTCGAGGAAAATTCTAGCTCGCCTCGCTGGAGCTTTGGCGAAGCGGGCAAGAATTTATCCGTGCTTTTGCAAGCAAAGTCCGAGCGTACTGTATAATGTCTCTATGTTAGACATTGCCCTGTACCGTAAATACCGCCCGCAAAACTTCAAACAAGTTCTCGGACAAGCTCACGTTACGGATGTTCTCGCCGAGAGCGTGCGGCAAGGGAGTATCGCGCATGCCTATCTTTTTGCCGGCTCTCGCGGCACCGGCAAGACGAGTGTGGCGCGCATTTTAGCCAAGGAGATCGGCACGAGCGACAACGATCTTTTTGAAATTGATGCCGCCTCAAACCGTGGTATTGACGACGTACGGGCACTTCGCGAAGCGGTGAACACCATGCCGTTCGAATCGAAGCGCAAAGTGTACATTATTGATGAGGCGCACATGCTCACTAAGGAAGCCTTCAACGCGCTCTTGAAAACACTTGAGGAGCCCCCAAAGCACGTCGTTTTTATTCTCGCCACAACTGAACTTGAAAAACTGCCGGAGACGATCATATCGCGCTGCCAGGTTTTTTCCTTTAAGAAGCCGTCTCACCGATTGCTCCGCGAGATGATTCAGGCGACGGCCAAGGCAGAAGGATTTACTCTCGAGCCAGCCGTTGCGGATCTTATCGCACTGCTTGGAGACGGCTCGTTTCGTGATGCGCAGGGCATTTTGCAAAAAGTAATCGGCAGCTCGATGAATAAAAAAATAGAGCTAGCCGAAGTGGAACGGGTAACCGGGGCGCCGAGTCGTACGCTTGTTGATGAATATGTCATTGCCCTCGCCGAAAATGACTTTGCCCGCGGAGTGAAGGCGCTTCGTCAGGCAAGCGAGAAAAACACGGATTTTTCCGTTTATGCCAAGCTCATGCTCGAGCGCGTCAGGGCCATTCTATTGCTCAAGTATGCGCCAGCTATGGAGGCTTCCATAAAAGAGGAGGTGAGCGACGAGGAATTTATCCTGCTTGCCAAGCTCGCCCATCAAAGCGAGAATAAGATAAATTCACAAACGCTTCTCGAGCTGCTCGATGCGTCCACGCGCCTTCGTTTTTCGGCCATACCGGAGTTGCCCCTCGAGCTTGCCCTCGCAAAACTCACGATCGAGCGGGAGATCGGTAACTAGTCGCCTCGGGGCCCCAGAGTTCATCATACGTTTACCAAGCGCTGGTAGGATTCGTAAGTGCTTAGCTTTAAAGGAAAAAAACTCTTGGTTATCGCGCCTCATCCGGATGATGAGATATTCGGCTGTGGCGGGCTCATCGCACGATTTAAGCGAGAGGGCGGCCAAGTCTATGTGCTCTACCTTACGGTCGGTACGACCCGTGATTTCTCCGGCAATGGCCTTTCGACCGAGGAAGAGCGTCAGAGCGAAATAAAAGCGGTGGCCGAGTATCTTTCCTTCGACGGATGGAAGATGGCTTTTCCCGGCAATGAGTATCATCTCCAACTCGACGGTATTCCGCAGAAGCGCCTTATTGATGAAATCGAACGAGGCGATACGATCTCGCTTGAAGTGATAAAGCCCGACGTCGTCGCCACCACCTCGGTTTATGACTACAACCAGGACCATCGCGCGACAGCGAACGCCGCCCTCACCGCAACGAGGCCCACCCCTCCCGATTTCAAAAGTTTCCAACCGCTCGTCATCGCCTATGAGCTGCCGCCAAGTGCTTGGAGGTCGGGCCATGTTTCGGTAGAAAACAATCTCTATGTATCGCTCTCCGAGGAGGATTTCAAGCAAAAAACGACGGCCCTCGGCATGTACAAATCGCAGCTCAAGAACAGCCACGGACCGCTCTCGCTCTATGGTGTGGAAACGCTTGCGCGCATGCGCGGCATCGAGTCGGGCGTTACCCTCGCGGAAGCCTTTAGCCTTAATCGCCTTCTTACCTAATGCGCATCTCGGGATATCAGCCTCAATATTTTCCGCGGCTTCATTATTTTGCCCGCATTCTTGATTCCGATATTTTTGAAATCTCGGATCATTTTCAATTTGTTAAGGCGCACAAGTATCCAAACGGCGAGCGGGGACCGTCGTATCAGGCGGACACTGTCGTGAAGCTCGGTAATGGTCCGCTCGTTCTACCCATCTCTGTCCGCCATGATGGAAGCAATCGGACACAAATCAACGAAACGGGAATTGCCTATGAGTCACGCTGGCACGAAAAACACAAGAAAAACTTCACGGCCGCTTTTGATCGCTCACTGCGCGCCCTCGAATTGCTTCCGGGGCTCGACAAGCTACTCGGCCGCCGATACAAGACGCTGGCCGAGCTTAATATCGTTACTATTGCCTTTGCTCTCGCCTTTGTGCTCGGCGAGGAGCGGAATGCCACCGAGATCACCGTTGCCGACTTGAACCGGTTACTTTCGCGGGCCGACCACCCTTTTCGGTTGCGGAAAATTGCGGTTATTTCCGAAACCGGCTTTCCAGCGCGGAGAGATGACGAAGATGCGACCGATTGGCTCATTAATATGTGCCATTACTTCAAAGTGACCGAATATTATCATGGAGCGACGGGGGCGCAGGCTTATATGGATTTCGATCGTTTTCATAAGGCGGACATAAAAACAATCGAACAAAAGTGGAACTGCATGCAATATTCACAAAGATTCCTGAAGATTGGCTTTATTCGGAATCTTTCGATACTCGATCTTATCGCTAACGAACCAAAAGAAAAGATATGGAGCATACTTCAAGGAGAAAAATAAATACTGCTTATTTCTCGGAGCCGCAAGCGCCGCCGGCCACGCGCGTGCGCGTGCGCCGCCGGCTCGAGGAAGTCAAAACGCCCGTTAAGAAGCGGCCGAGACTCATGATGCATCTTGGCTATTTGGCGGTTATCGTTCTTTTGATCGCTTACATACTCGTTAATGCATTTTTTATGCCCGGAGCCTACTCTCATCTTTCGGTTTTCGCCTCGATTCCATACTGGGATCAGGACAGAGCTTTTGAATCTCTGCGACGCAACTCGCGTTCGATCGATTTTGTGTCGGTTTTTTGGTATCACCTTGACCCCGAAGGCAATATCGCCACGTATGCCGACGCAAAAGAGGATTCGACTATTCTCAATTTTGCCAAAGCCAATGGTCAGAAAGTGCTCGCCTTGGTGGCCAACCTGCCCGATAAACAGGGAGAGAGCTGGGACTCCGATATTGTGGCGCAGGTTATCGAAGGCGAAGAAGCGCGAAGCGATCATATCGACGCTCTCGTGGCGCTCGCGGACGAGAAAGGTTTTGACGGCATCAATATTGATTACGAATTTTTGGAGCCGGAACTCCGCGGCGACTTTTCTCTTTTTATCCGAGATCTTGGAGAAGCGCTGCACAGCAGGGGGAAACTTCTTGGCGTTGCCATCCACCCGAAAACCGGTGAAAACAATTCAACTGAAAACAACGGATCCTGGGCACAGGATTGGGTAGCCATCCACCCGTACGTTGACCACCTCTATTTCATGACCTACGGCGAAAATTCGCTTGAAGATGGACCGGGGCCTGTCGCGACCGGTCAGTGGATACGAGAGGTGGTTGCGTATGCTCAAGAAGTAGGAGTACCGAATGAGAAAATTTTTGCCGGTCTCGGTCTCTACGGGCAGGAGTGGCATGAAAAAGGAGATGCGTATGAGGGCGTCAATGCCGACTGGACTTACGCTGATATTGTCAAAATAGTAAATAAAAATGAGGGAGATTTCTCCCGCTCAATGCAGAGCATGGTGCCGATTTATGAATACGGCGAGGAAGGCGATCGCCACGTCATTTGGTTTGAGGATAGCGAGAGCCTCGCCAAGAAACTCCACCTTATTTCGAAACTTGGGGTACAGGGTGTGGCCCTGTGGCGGCTTGGGGGCGAGGACTCGAAACTTTGGGAAGAACTCGGCCACTAGTAATAGGCAAGTGGCGGGCGGGACTTTTCCACATTCCTTCCGATTGGAGATAGATCGATCCCGGAATGGAGGTCAGGTATATGGCGGCGTCAATATAGCGTATAACGAAGAACCCGAGACCATAGACAAGGAGCATCGGCTTGCGCTCGATCAGGGCGACGAAGACGGTCATAAGATAATCGGCTAGGAAGATGCCGACCGCAAGTCCGGTGAAAGAAATCTCGCCAAGATATGGAAGAAAGAATGGCTCGAATCCCCGAGCGGCAAAAATGAGGATAGCGAGGGGGAGCCAGAGGACGATAGCGAGGGCATAGAGGAACATTTCTAGGGTAAAGACAAAGTTGGCAAACCAAAACCAGCTTGGCCAGGCTCCGTGACGGAAAAAAGTTTGCCAATAGCCGACATACCAGCGTTTTACTTGCTTGGCATAATCCCGGAGCGTGTACGGCTCTTGGTCGAGGATGAATGCTCTCGGGGTGAAAGCGATTTTTCCGAGCTTCTTATGATAGACCTGGAAAGTCATATTGAAATCTTCGATCAAGAGTCCCGGTTCATCAATTCGAATGTGTTTCAGGGCGCTTGTGCGATAGAGACTTGAGCCGCCTGGGGCGATCGGCGTGGCGTTCAAGAGTGTCGAAGTCTGACCGAATTTGATGCCGTACTGAAGCAGGCGCCAGAGCTTGATGCGGTAAGCGGTCGGGTACATCGCGCGGCGCGGGAAAAGGTGGTCAAACCACTGGGATTTTTCATGTCCCGCCACAGCCACGAAACGCTCGTCGTCGAGGAGAGGTACCGCCTCCTTCAAAAAATTCTTATCCACTCGGCTGTCGGCATCGAGGAAAAGGATGGCATCATACCGGTCGAGGAGCTGCCAGTGGTTCAAGGTCCCAACGAGCGCCTTGGCTTTACCTTGGTTCGGGGAAATATCAAGGACATTGATGCCGTGGCTTCGTACTATCGCGGACGTAGCGTCCGTCGAGCCGTCGTTCCCGACGTAAATATTTGAAGCTGGCAGGATAGCACAAAGAGACCGAAGAGTATCTCCGATGGTGAGTTCCTCGTTGTGTGCGGCGATCAGAGCGGCGATTCGCTCTCGCGGAATGCGGGTCGCGACAGGCAAAGTTTTAGGCCGATAAAAAAAGGGCGAAACGGTTTCGACGAGTGCGGCCTCGATTCCTCCAAGGTAAATGAGCCCCGCTCCGAGCGAGTAGAAGACCCACCGGTCGGCGGCGGCAAATGATATGAATTTGCGATAGGCGAGGGGAAGCCATGCCTCGAGCGTGATCATGGTGAAAAGCCAGAAAAAGCCGGCGGCGATGGTGAGAAGAATTAAATCCGCAAAAATAAATTTGAAGCCGCGAAACCGGTGAAGTCGAACGGTGGCGTACCCGAATATGGCGCCAAGCGCCGCCCAGAGAGGAAGTATTCCATAAATAATATTTTCGCCCGAGAGCGACACTATTTCTCCGACGAGATTGTCGCCGAGCACGCCGAAGATCACGACAAGAAGAGCAAGGGCGCTTATACCGAGCGCCGGGATGAATGCTTCTATGTAAAAGGCCCTCCGCCAGAATTGGCCCCAGGTGAACGGAACATTTTGTTTGGGCGGCAGTTCACCGGCCACTTCGGTCCGATAGCGTTCGCTTAAAAAACGGATGAGGCCAATGATTGCCCAAAAGCCGTAATTGAGTCCGATGAAAAGGAGTATGAGCGACAGGCCATTCATAGCCCATTATTAATGCGTTGATATGAGGTTCGAATGAACTCACAGGCTTCAGATGCTCTCGCTTGGTTGTTCAGACATAAAACAGAACGCAATTAAAATTATTGTGCGGCCATATGTCTTCCTGAAATGTTAATAAAAAAATCCTCCACTGGTCGTGGAGGATTGTGAGAGCTTCTGTGACTTACTCCGCCTCGACTTTCTCATAGGTAGTTGGCGGTTTGTCGTCCTTGGTGTTGAATGGCGCCCAGTTGAATTTTTCCGATGCGGCATTGTAGTCGCGTACCAGATTGTTCCGCTGGGAGAGGACAGCGACAAGGTCGTCACGGACCTGGCTTGATTGGCGATTGTACTCCACTTGTATGTGTGGCGGCCACTTGGCCCGATCCTCACCATAGCTCATGTACTCGTCTTTCAGGTTTGTCTTGCGGCTCTTGAACAGCTCGACGTCCTGGTCCATCTTGGTGATTGCATTCGATTGCTCAACGAACCACTCGTACTTCTTGAGACCTGCGCGAGGACCGAATTGCTCCTGAGTTACCTGGGCGGCTTCGCTAAACCAGCCAAGGACCCAGCCGACGCTACCAATGACGACCGTCAGAGCAATAATAAAGAATACGAATGCCCAGACAGCCTTTTTTCCTGTTCCTACTGGATCACGCTCGAATCCTTGTGACCATTCTTGAGAACTTCTCATTCGAATCTCCTTTCGTTAGAGGTTTTGTGTCAGTTACTTGCCTTCCTGCTTCTTGAGTTCCACCTCCTGTTGTTTTTGCCAGGCGGTTGCAGCTTGGTTGGCGTTGTAGAGCCCGGTGATCTGGTCCATTGGGTTTTCAAGGTCGATTGGGTAATCTGTTACGAGATATCCGAGCCCGCCGGCGGTACCCCATTGATGGTATCGGCCCATCGGATCAAACCAATAAATGTAGTTGTCTGAACCTCCATATGTCCCATCTGGTCCAAGCAACTCATCAGTAGTCCACTCATTGTAACGTGGAAGTGATGAACTGGTGGAACTAGAGATGTATGTTCCTGCTGCCTTGCTCGGTTCGAGACGTTTGCCGGAACTCGTGACCTTGTTGCGAACTGGCATCCGCCGGACAATCTTGCCGTCAAGCGCAATCATATGGATCCACATCACCTTGGTTGGGTCAGTTGTGATCCGAATGCGATCCTGAACATTCTGCTGTTCGCAGGTTTGGCCCTTCGAATTGAGGGGAACCGAAATTACTTTGGCCTGCATTGCCCCGCTCGCCGACTGCTGGTTGCTCGCTTCTTCACAGCCACCTTCTGCACCAAGCATAAGGGAGACCATAAAAAGCATAGCAAAAATACAAGACGCTTTTTTCATTGCCTTCTCCTTTCAAGGAACTGGCCTACATCGGCCACAGTTTTCAGCAACACATTGTTGCCTTTCTAAGGCCTTTCTTATCACATGAGACATAAATTGTCAACTAGCAATATTAAGGTCGGACCTAACACAGAGAATCATTAAGATAATTTTAGTTCTTGGTAAGTTTTTTGAGGCCATCTTTCAAAATCTTGGACGGACGTCCATATTTTGACTTTTTTGGTCAGAAGCGGCAGCGAGGGAAATATTTTATTTGCAAATACGCGTTAGACCGCCAACGGGGTCAATAGCTCTTCTTCATGATACGTCCATCGGGAAAAGTGTATTCTGGTCAGTGGTCGCACATAGAACCTAGTATGAAAAAAATTACTACATGGCTTGTTGCCGATTGCGGCAAGATTCCCAGTAAGAGTCATTGCCACGTCGTCACTATGGCTCCCGAGGATCAGCGCAAGGATTTTATTGACGCTGTCGCGGCGCATGCGGTGACAAAACACGGGGATCTCGACACTCCGGAACTGCGCACCGAACTTACCGAAACACTCGAACGTGTAGAGCCGTAACTCCCACCTTCTGTCCGTTGAATAAATGCTACAATTGTAGTACTTTAAGGTACGAGTTTTTGTGTTTTTGGTTAATTTTTTTGCGGGATCGCCCGTCTCGCTCGGTAAGCAAAGCGAGCCGAGGCGGATCTAATGGTAGATTTATGTGGAGGAAAAATCATGGGTAGTGCTGCGGGTTCGTCTAATGGTAGGACATCGCCCTTTGGAGGCGAGTATCTTGGTTCGAGTCCAAGACCCGCAGCCAAGTTGAGCGACGCTCAAGTCGCTTTAATGAAACACTTCTTTAGTCTTGCATAGAGCATAATTGAGCTGAATGCGATACAATTAATTTATTAAGAACTAACTTATTCGTATGACAAACAGAATGGAAGGAGATTTTGAAGGCAATAATCATGGTGAAAAAGTGAGTCGGATAAATGAAGTTTTTGATGAAATTAATACATTTGATCAAACTAAAGAAGAGGATAGGGCAGAAGTAAGGAAGAAAGAAATAGAAATAGCTGAATTGGTGAAACAAATTGTTGAACCCGAGATTTTGAAAAAATACATTCAAATGTACGGTCTCGGTCATTCCAGTATTGTAATGGACCTAGCAATAGATAAGGAATTCCTTGCGAACCCTAATGGTTACGTAAAAAGAAAAGTGGATGAAATGGAATCAGGAGACATTGAGGCACACTACGAAACTGTTCTTGATATTTTAAGAAATGCTAAAAAAGACCCTCAATCAGGTTTTAGTCCCTCAGATATAGCAAATGCTACAAAACGAATGGTTGAAATGTATAATGAAGGAAATTCAAAGGGTAAGCATATTAAAGTAGAAAATATCCCTGATCTCTACTCAATCGCCATGGATGATAAGTTTTTACAAAATCCTTTCGAATATTTAGATAATTTATAAAGCAGGTCGCTCGAGTCGCTTCATTTGAAAACCAAAAAGATGCTAAAATAACATTACAGGGCCTAACCTATTACGGTTCTAGCTCGAGATGGCCAGCCGCGAAATTTTAAGAAGCGTAGCGACTATAAAATTTCAGAGTCCAGCATATAAATGCTGGACTCTGTCGAACGATGCTCGAGATGTGTTTCATACTATATCAATATATTGATTAGGAACGTCATTCCAGCTTAATTGAGTTCAAAAATCTTCGGAAAGAATACAATCATTTGTTATATTGTTGGGACAATAGGCATTTGCACGTAGATCCAAGAGGACTAACCTTGAATGAACCGCAAAAAATGCACCTTCGATCCCGCAAAAAATTGGCCGAACAACTAGGGAATAGGGTCAGCCAGCATTTTGAGCTTGATATCTTATAATTATGTCTAGGATTGAAAGAATAGATATTGGTCACCATCTCTATCATGTGATAAACCATGCTAACGCTCGCGCGCGGGTTTTTTGATGGAAATAGTATATAGTTGAATGATATGGCAAAAAGATTATCGGTAAACACAAAAAATAAAACATCACGTTCTCGAAAAACAAAGAAGCGTCTTGAGATAAAACGCGCTCGACTTGCAATACAACGTAGTAAGCATTCGTAGAAAACCTTTACGGATAAGGGGATAAAGGTGGCTGACCTTATTTCTTGCAGTTAGACCAAAGAGAAATCTTAGCTGACCTCTATTTCCTTAATGCTATTGATACTCAAGTGATTGAATGACACTAAAATAGAACCCCAAATAGAACCTCAAAATCCCGTATCCGCCAGTCTTGACCGGGCACTTGGAAGCGAAGCTTCCAAGTTGGGTTCTCGGGGCGGACCTGATAGTAAAGTTGATATGATTGTCCGCTACGGCAAGGGTGAAGATCCTGACAAAGAAGGAACGGTAAAGTATGCCGGCTTCAATCCTACAGCTCGCAAAGCCATAATCGATTATCTGCAAAGCAGAGCAGAAATTTAATAAATTTTCTTCAGGAAGAATACAATCATTTGTTATACTTTTAGAGCTGACCTATTTATAAAAATGACTGACAATATGCAAAAAATCGTTCCCCATTTGTGGTTTGATAAAGAAGCAAAAGAAGCAGCAGAGTTCTATACTTCAGTTTTCGACCCCTTCGACTCTGCTCAGGGCAAGTCAAAAATCACTAACACCACCGTACTCCGTGATACGCCATCCGGTGACTGCGACGTAGTCTCGTTCCAGCTATACGGTTACTCGTTCATGGCCATAAGCGCCGGACCGTATTTCAAATTCAATCCGTCAATATCGTTCATGGTGAATTTTGATCCTTCGCAAGACAAAGAAGCGAAGACGCGAATTAATGAGGTGTGGGCAAAACTTTCAGAGGGTGGGAAAGTCTTAATGCCGCTCGACAAGTACCCATTCAGCGAGTTGTATGGCTGGGTACAAGACAAGTATGGCCTTTCGTGGCAACTTATATTAACGAATCCTGAAGGCGAACAAAGGCCGCTTATCGTTCCGTCTCTTTTGTTCGTGACTGATGAAGGGGATAGGGCGCAGGAGGCTTCCGATTTCTATCTCTCGGTCTTCAAAAACTCAAAACGTGGTGCGATTGCCCGCTACCCGGCCGGAATGGAGCCGAACAAGGAAGGAGCCGTTATGTTTACCGATTTTACGCTTGAGGGTCAGTGGTTTGCCGCGATGGACGGCAGTGCACAGATGCACAACTTCAAGTTTAACGAAGCCGTTTCGCTTATGGTGAAGTGTGATACGCAGGAAGAAATTGATTACTACTGGGGCAAACTCTCGGTCGTGCCAGAATCAGAGCAGTGCGGATGGCTGAAGGACAAGTATGGCGTATCGTGGCAGATCGTGCCCTCTGCAATGGACGAGATGATGGAAAGCGGAGATGAGGAGAAGCGGGCCCGTGTAACCAAGGCATTTCTTAAAATGAAAAAGTTCGATATTGCTGAATTAAAAAAAGCGTATCAAGGGCAATAATTCTCAAAAGCAATGAGAGAGCAGAAGGAATCTGATGAGTTTGTAGCGGACTGGATCAAAAAACTTGAAAAAGAAGGGTTTAGCGATTTAAGAGTTTGTCCTATTCCACCGAATGAAGACCTCCCAGAGCATACTCACGATGAGCACACGGTACACGTAATTCTCAATGGGGATCTAATAATAACCGATCGTAATGGCACGAAAACCTATCATTCCGGCGCTCAAGGTGAACTATAATAAATGCACATGACCTATGTTTCTCACCGCATTGCCCAAGCGGGGACAGCTGACGACCCATCAGCTCCGCAAGATGTGTCAACAAGTACGGCGATAAGTCCGGCTGCGACTAAGTCATTGCCAGCTCGTGCCACTACATCGCCCGCGCGGCCAATAGGAGACGGAACAACTGGCACAACTCTGCGGCCTGTTCCTACTACGGCACCAGTTCCTCAAGCCGCAATCTCAACATCTGTCCCAGCTATCATTACACCAAGCTCGACCCCAGAGAACACTATATCTTTTCTATCGGTCTTGCCTGCAATTGCTTTGGGTGTTGCGGCAGTTGCTACTATCGGTATTATTGCCCAAATGAGAAATAGGCGGAATAAAAAAGATGAAAATAATGACAGCAAGAAATGCGATGACACCAAAATGTTGCTTGAGCAGAAAAAGAAAGAACTTGAGGAAATGATAGGCAATTGGCCAGAGGCCAAAATAAAGGAAATTACCAAAGGTCAGGCTATTAAAGTCTTGAAACAGAATAAGAAGGCGGGAGAGGTCGTTGAAATTACTGCAGAGGTAAAAGATAAATGCGACAAGCTCCAGAAGACGATTGAAGTGCTTCAAAAAAGATATGATCTATGTATGCTTTCAATACCCTCGAGCGGCGCGCCTCTTTACAAGGGTACTATTGTCAAAAACAGCCTGGCCGACCAAAAAGTTTTAGATAATGTAAAAATCACCAATTCTTATCAGGCGGACGATTGGACTCTTGTTGATGTATTGGTGAATGAAAAGCAGATAGAAAAACTCCGGCAGTCTCTTAATGACGGTCCGTGGTATATGCATTTCTGGAAAGAAGGGAATGATGATGTGATTGTTGGATATAAAGACAAGCAGTTCGTCATCAAACATTCTGAGAAAGGAACCTGGGATAAAGCTGTCGACCACGGCCTTTCCAAAAACATTCCAAAGGAACAATTGGATTTTTCGAAACATGATTCATAGGACAACTTGTTCTGTATCTTTAGCATACTCATAAATAGGTCTGCTTACTCATTCGGTGCGTATGTTCATTACCAGAAAACCTAACATTCCAACATTCTCAAGAATGTTG
>JAUSIJ010000003.1 GCA_030647855.1 bacterium
CGATTGGCTCCTTTATCTTCCTTGGTCCGACCGGTGTGGGCAAGACCGAGCTTACCAAAGCGTTGGCCGAGTTTATGTTTAACGATGAAAAGGCACTCATCCGAGTTGATATGTCGGAGTACATGGAGAAACACTCCGTTTCCAAGATTATCGGCGCGCCCCCCGGTTATGTGGGCCACGAGGAAGGAGGCAGCTTTACCGAAATGATCCGCCACCGTCCGTACTCCGTCATTCTCTTTGACGAGATCGAAAAAGCCCACCCGGAAGTCTTCAACATTCTTCTCCAAGTGCTCGACAACGGCCATCTCACCGACGCCAAGGGCCGAAAAGTCAACTTTAAAAATACCGTTATCATTATGACCTCGAATATCGGAGCGCAGTACATCGATAAGATGCAGCGAATCGGCTTCAATACGAAAAACGACGAGAAAGACTACACTGAAATCAAGAGTAAAGTGATGGACAGCATGAAGGAGTACTTCAAGCCCGAATTTCTGAATCGAATTGACGATATTGTTATGTTCGACATTCTCTCACAGGATGCAATCAGGAAAATTGTCGAGATTCAGATCGGCCAAGTCAAAGAGCGACTGGCAGCAAAAGAAATTACCCTCGAAGTATCACCGGAAGTTTTGACCTATCTTGCCCAGGAAGGATACAACCCTCAATATGGCGCTCGACCGCTTAAACGGCTGATTCAAAATAAAATCTTAACCCCTGTTGCCTCACTTATGATCTCGAAGGGCATTCTCAAGGGAGGAAAAGTTTCCGTGGGGCTCGATAAGGAGAAGAATGAATTCACCTTCGATGTTAAAAAAGGCAGAGGAAGTCTCATGCAGGAAAATCTCCTCGAAACGGCAGGGGTGTAGCAATAAAGCCCGTCTCCTAGAAAAAAGTTATTTCATGAAGTATACTACGTATGCTATTTTGAGATAACGCGCAGGTGGTAGAGCGGTCAATTACAACAGACTGTAAATCTGTCGCCCATTGGGCTACGGGGGTTCGAATCCCTCCCTGCGCACAAAACTAAAATGCACTGGCATATGCCAGTGCATTTTAGTTTCTGTCCGGGATTCGAAGGGAAAGGGGTCGGCCTCGCCCGTGCCGTGACGGCCAAGGGGAAAACATCTGTTTTCCCGTGGAGGAAGGCAGGGAGCGTATGCGACTGTTGGAAAACCGTCGCACCTTAGCCATATGATGGTTTGTTGTGTATGCCATATCCATAGTTTAGCCTCCTGTGTGTTGCGAAGGTCATGATACATTACGCTGTATTGACCTCTTTCCTTTCAAGCGCTAGATTACAGAAAGAACCAAGAGGAAGCAGCAATGAAATTTGTCGACGTTCTCTCGACCAAATTACTGGTTGGCAAGTACCTCTACTTTGAAAACGGCGGACTGTCTTGCCTCGGCCAGATTCGCTCGGTTGAGTGTGAGGGCGGCTTCGTTTGCATCAGGGTGCCGCTTGTTCAGATCAACAACAAGCAAGGCCGGAGACCTCCCCAACAGATGAGTGACCAGGTATTCAGGATCCCAGCAGAACTTGAGATTTCCAGTCTGGGTAACTTTCCGCTCGAGCCGTGGCCAAATCAGGGGAAATTCAAAGCCTCTATCCATCCGGCCAGGGTATTCAAGAGAGCCGAAGCCCGCAATAAATGAGGGGCTTTTTTTTACCTACAGCGTTTGCTAGAGTGATCAGATGAATAAGGGGCCAAACAATGGAGTGCGCACTTGGATTGAAGTAGACAAGAAAGCGCTGAAAAATAACTACAAACTATTTAGAAATCTGCTTTCCCGAAAGACAGGCCTTATGGCAGTGGTTAAATCAAACGCTTACGGGCACGGTCTTGTAGATTATTCAAGAGCCGTCAGTAAACTGGGCGCGGATTGGCTCGGGGTTGATTCAATAGTGGAAGGGAAAAGACTTCGTGAGGAGGGCGTCGTGACGCCTATCCTTGTGCTCGGCTTCACCCTCACCGACAAAGTGAATGAAGCGGTGAACAATGATATCAGCGTTACGGTTTCAAATTTCGACCTACTTAAAAAACTGCCAAGAATTTTACAGAAGCAATTGCGAGTGCACATCAAAGTTGATACGGGCATGCACCGGCAGGGATTACTTCCGCATGAGATGAAACCAGTCGTTCAATTTCTTAAGAAAAATAAGAAACTAATTAGGGTCGAAGGACTTTATACTCATTTTTCTTCGGCCAAGAACCCTTCATTTCCGAGCACGACACGACAGCAACTCGCGGTTTTTAAAAAATGGACGAGCGCATTTAATGAAGCCGGTTTTAAGCCTCTCATCCACGCAGCAGCGACCGGAGCGGCCATTCTTTTTCCGGAAAGTCATTTTGACATGGTCAGAGTGGGAATCGGCTTGTATGGCTTATGGCCTTCAAAGGAAACGCAAGCTTTTGCGGAGCGCAAACTCAGAATAAAACCGATTCTGGCATGGAAGACTGTTGTGAGCGAAGTGAAGAAGTTTAAAAATCCCGTAAAAATCGGCTACGACCTGACTGAAGAGCTGCCGCCGAATTCTACTATTGCCATTTGCCCCATCGGATATTGGCACGGCTTTCCTCGGAGTCTTTCGAGCACCGGGCAGGTGCTAGTCGGCGGCAAGCGAGCAAAGGTAATAGGGAAGGTTTCGATGGATATGATCGCCATTGACGTTACGGGAATTTCGGGCGTGAGATCGGGGAGTGAAGTGGTGATTATCGGCTCGCAAGGAGGCGATACCATGAGCGCCGATCGGGTGGCCGATTTGGCAGATACGGTGAATTACGAAATACTAACCCGCATCAATCCTCTCATACGGAAAATATACCGCTGATTGCTTTTTCTTTGGGGGCGTAGTATCCTTTGATGCATTGTAAAGAAAACGTATGTCTCAAGAGCGATTGATTAAACTGGCCTGCAGTAAGTGCAAACGAGTAAATTACTGGAGCAGCAAAAACAAGAAGAAAGTAGAGCGGAAAATTGAGCTCTTGAAATTTTGTAATTGGTGCCGATTGAAAACTGCTCACAAGGAGGCGAAAAAGTAGGGATTGCGGTGTAGTCCGGTCACGCGGACTATAGACTAGTGTTGTTAGCTCCCGTGCACGGCAAGGTAAACAATCCTTGCCTTTTTATTTTTTATACTGGATTGTGATAATATGCCAGACACGGGCCTATAGTTTTAATGGTACAACATCGGTCTCCATAACCGAGGTTCGAGGTTCGAATCCTCGTGGGCCCGCAAAAATAAAAAGGGGACTCAAGTCCCCTTCCTTCACTTTAGAATTTCCTGCAAGAGCGCCATTCTGACATACATTCCATAACCCGCCTGTCGGAAGTAGGCGGCACGCGGATCACTGTCCACTTCCTTGGCAATTTCATCAACACGAGGGAGCGGGTGCATGAGAATCGCATCCTGTTTGAGGTGTGACATTATTTCCGGCGTAATTCTGTACGATTCACCGAAGTTTGCGCCCGGATTCTCCATGCGTTCCCTCTGAACCCTCGTCCAGTAAACGACATCAATGTCTCGTCCGAGCGTTTCTGCATGAAGCAAGGCATCCAGAAGAAACGTTTCCTCTTCAAACCTCACCTTGTGTTCGATAAGGTGCGACTTGATATCCCCGCCGATCCTTAGCTCTGGCGGAGAGACAAAAATTAAGCGCACGCCCTTGTATTTGCTCAAAAGATACACGAGTGATCGGGCAGTCCTGCCATTGGCTAAATCTCCGCCTAAAACTACCTTGATATCGTCCGTCCGGCCGAGTTCCTGCTTGATGGTGTAGAGATCAAGAAGCGCTTGTGTTGGATGCTGTCCCTTGCCATCTCCGGCGTTGATTATAGATACACCGTGACGTTCCCCGATAAGTGCAGCTCGTTCGGCGGCGCCGGCTTCGTGATGGCGGAGCACTATGACGTCTGGGAGATATTGGCATAGGACCTCGATGGTATCCTCGAGCGTCTCTCCTTTTATGGCGGAAGAAAATTCTCTGGCGTTATCGGTACCTACGACCCGCATGCCGAGATGTATCGCTGCGGCGGCGAAAGAGAAGCGAGTTCGCGTGGATGGCTCGTAGAAAATGGTGAACATGAGCTTTCCCAAAAGTCTCGGGCGGAATTGCACCCGGCCGAGACTGCTCTTGAACGCCTTTCTCATCGTGTCCGTTGCCTTGAAGAGTTCCTCGATATCCGTGCGATTGAATTGCTGCGAGCGCAGAATGTGACGCATGACGACTCCTTTCATGTAAGGAACATTTTCACAATACTACGGCACTAATAAGTTCTGTCAATTATTGAGAAATGCCTCAACCTTTAGGAATACTGCCGTTAATTCGGACGCTTTATGCCAGGTAATCCGTTTGTCTCGCCTAAACCACGTTCGCTGGCGTTTGGCGTAGAGCCAAATTTCTTTTTCCAAGACAGCAAATAATTCACCGCGATCAATTTTCCCTTGAAGAAATCTTCCAACATACCGGTATTCAAGTCCTAACTGTTCCAAGCGCTCGAAAGGCAGTCCCTTTTTTTGCAAATGCTCTACTTCCTCGATCATACCTCGCTCGAGCCGCTCCTCAAGGCGGTCTCTTATTTTTTTCTTTAGGATCTCGTCATTTTCTTCAATGCCGATCATGAGGGTCTGATACTTGGGGTTTGAGACGACAGGCGGGACTTTACCGAGCGCTTCCGCTATTTCAATGGCTCGGATGAGTCGTCTGCGATTGTGGAAATCTATATCTCGAGCTCGCTTCGGATCGCGTTCTTGGAGCATGAAGAGAAGTTCTTCATCGGTTTTCCCTTCGAGTTCGCGCCGCAAATTCTCGTCAGGCGAGACCTTGGGAAAATCAAGACCGTCAATTACCGCCTGTACGTAGAATCCGGTGCCGCCGACGAGAATCGGGAGTTTCCCTCGGCCGAACGCGCCGTCTATAGCGAGCTCGGCAAGCTTTTTGTAGTCATCCACTGTAAAAGTTTTTTGGGGGTCGGCAACGTCGAGCAGGTGATGGCGCAAACCTCTCATTTCTCCCTCTGTAATTTTGCCGCTTCCAATATCCAAGCCCCGGTAGACTTGCCGCGAGTCGGCCGAAATTATCTCGCCGTTGTACCGCAGGGCGATCTCTACCGCAAGCGCACTCTTGCTGGAAGCAGTCGGTCCAACAATGGCTAGCACTTTATATTTTTCTAACAAGTGGGCGAGGAGGGGGTCGAACCCTCATGATGTTGCCATCGCGGGATTTTGAGTCCCGTGCGTCTGCCAATTCCGCCACTCGCCCTAGACACAAGACATTATATAGTTTTCGATAAAATTTACCAATGGAGCTTGCATGTGATAAAATAGGAAAAAATCATATGTCGCAATTTTACGGAGATTCAATTTTTTGGATTGAGCTTGAGAAGATAAAACCAAACCCCTACCAGCCGCGCCACGAGTTTGATGAAGCACGTCTTGAGGATCTGGCCGACTCTATCAGGCAGTATGGTGTGCTGCAGCCGCTTGTTGTCACGAGAACAGAAGTACCGAAAGCCGACGGGGGACTCGCGGTAGAATACGAACTTATCTCCGGCGAGCGCCGCCTTCGTGCTTCCAAACTGGTCGGACTTTCAACCGTGCCCGCCATCATTCGCATCTCAAGCGATGATGCTCGTGTCAAGCTTGAGCTGGCAATAATTGAAAATCTTCAGCGCGAGGATTTGAACCCCGTAGACCGGGCTCGGGCTTTTGACCGTCTGGTCAGCGAGTTTAACTTCAAGCATAGCCAGATTGCAGAGAAAATCGGCAAGAGCAGAGAATATGTCACCAATAGCTTGCGGCTTCTCTCCCTGCCGCCGGATATTCTTGATGCGTTAAGTCACGGGAAAATCACTGAAGGCCACTCCCGGCCCCTCATGATGCTCGGCGATCGTCACGAAGAGCAGAGTACGCTTTTTAAGGAAATCGTCTTCAAAAAATTGACTGTCCGGGAAGCGGAAGCGATTGCGCGAAGAATCGCCTATGACCGAGTACGCAAGAAAGATCGCGCTTTTGATCCGGAACTTGTAGAACTCGAGGAAAAACTGGTTGAGTCGCTCGGTACTCGCGTGCATATCGAACGCAAAGAAGTCGGGGGCAAGATCCTCATTGATTTCTTTTCGAACGACGATCTTCGTAGCCTTCTTGATCTCTTAAGCACTAACAAACCAAAAAAGGCTACTGAAATGCTTGAAAACTATATCGCAGAGGTTGCGTCCACTGCGGGAGCGGCAACGGCGCCGGCTCCCGAAACGGAGACGGCCGAAGCAGCCCCGCTCGCCCCGCTCGACGACCGCTCGAAGGAAGACAAGGACAAGGAGTCAACCGACGAAGACCTCTACTCAATCAAAAATTTCTCTATCTAGTTTTTTTCTTGTTCTTGTTCTTGTTCTTGCTTTTGCCGCCGGTCTCGCCGAGCACGGAGAGAATATGCTTTTTAGCTTGCGTTGTTTTAGCAAAATCGACCCACTTGCGGCTCGGATGGCTTGAAGTTTTAGTGATTATTTCAACGATGTCGCCGTTATGTAGGACGGAATCAAGGGCAACCAGCTTGCGGTTCACTTTGACGCCGAAGATGTGATTGCCGATTTCGGAATGGATGGCGTAGGCGAAATCCACCGCCGTCGAGCCGATCGGCAGATCAACAACGTCCCCTTTTGGCGTAAAAACAAATATGCGCTCCTGAAAGAAATCGGTCTTAAGGTGATCGAGAAATTCCTCGTGAGAAGCTTGCGATTGGTATTCAATGAGCTCTTTTATCCAGCGTGGCACGTCGGAGTAGCGATTTGCACCGGACGATTGTCCGAGCGCCTTTGAATCCAATACTTTTTTATCAGGCAGCAGTTTGCCGATCCACAAGAGGTTCGGATTGGTTACTCTTTTTTTGAAGTTGCTTTTGTAGGAGAGGTGTGATGCGATGCCGTATTCTGCTTCTTGGTGCATCTCGGGGGTCTTGATCTGCACTTCGACGATTCCCCCGTCGCCGGTGAAAATCGTACTGTGCAGGCTGTGATAGCCGTTCGGTTTAGGGAAGGCGATGTAATCCTTGATTCTTCCCGGCAACGGCCGCCACATGCCGTGGAGGATGCCGAGCACCCTATAACAGTCGCTTATGGTCGGCACGATAATGCGAAGGGAGAGGATGTCATAGACTTTGTTAATATCTCCTGCTTTCTTGAGGAGCTTGCGATAAAGACTGTAGTAGCTTTTAAGGCGGTGTTCAACATGGATCTGCCTCATGTCGGCCTTAGCGAGCGCCTTTTTTATAGACTTCTCGAATTTTTCGAGATGGCGGATACTTTCCAGATGTTTCTCTTTGACGAGCCTTTTTATCTCGACGTACTCCTTGGGATAGACGTACGGGAAGGCAAGGTTCTCGAGCTCGCGGCTTAATTTGCGCATGCCCAGCCGATAGGCGAGCGAAGCATAGATCTCGAGCGTCTCCGCCGCGATTCTTTTTTGCTTGTCTTCCGGTACGTGGCCGATTGTCTTCATGTTGTGTAGGCGGTCTGCAAGTTTAATGATAAGGACGCGGAGGTCCTGCGACATAGCGACGATAAGTTTTCGCAAACTTTCGTTGTGGCGGTTCGAGCCATGGTAACGGAGATTGCCGAGCTTGGTCACACCTTGGACGAGAAATAAAATATCCTTTCCGAATTGTTCCTCGATCTCCTTTTCGCTCACATGGGCATCCTCGAGTGTGTCGTGGAGAAGGCCGGCGCTTATGGTGAGTGGACCCATGCCGAGCTCGGCGAGAATAACCGCGGTCTCGTACGGGTGAAAAAAATACGGATCTCCGGAATAGCGGGTGTTGTCCTTATGGACTTTTTCGGCAAAGACATATGCCTTGCCGACCAGATCCTCTTCTTCCTTGGTCAGAGCGGGCAGTTTATCGATGAGTTCCTTGAGTGAAGCCATTGTTTCGATTATATACGGACGGAAGAAAAAAATGCAATGAAAAAAGGCGTCCGCATGCCGTTGGCAGCGGACGCCTTTTTCCTCGTTACACCTTTATTTTATGGGGATTATGATTGGGACAGGTTTTGTCGCTACAGCGTTCGGGAATTGTTTTTGTTCCTTGCATCATAAGCGCTCCGCAGACGCCGTTCTCGCGGACATACGCGCACAGTTTGCCGGTTGGTTTTGCTTTGATGGCGTGCCGGCACTTGGGATAATTGGAACAGCTGTAAAATACGCCATAACGCCCGCGTCGCTCGACCATTTCGCCCGTTTTGCACACCGGACACGCCACTCCGGTCGAGGCCCTTTTCTCGCTCTCCTCGTCTTTTTTCACAAATTTGCATTTTGGATAGTTTGAGCAGGCCACAAAACGTCCGAAACGTCCGTCGCGTTCTATGAGCTTGCCTCCGCACTCGGGGCACGCCTCTCCGGTTTCTTTGGGTCCCTCAAGTTCGAGGCCGTCAATGGTACGGGCTCCCACGCAGTCGGGGAATCGGGCGCAGCTTAAAAATTTGCCGGTTCGGCCGAGTTTTATTACCATCGGTCCACCGCAAATAGGACATTTAAATTTGGGATCGGCCTCGCCAAGCGTAGTTATCTTATCAATTGATTCCTTCGACTGGACGTCTTTAGTGAAAGGTCCGTAGAATTCTTTGAGCGTTTTAGCGTACTCCCGTTCGCCCCGCGCTATTTCATCGAGTTCATTTTCCATTTCGGCGGTAAAGGTATCGCTCACGTATTTCATAAAGTTATTTTCGAGAAAGGTGCTGACCACCTCGCCGGTATCGGTCGGTTTGAGCGAACGGTTGATCTTTTCCACGTAGCCGCGCTCGCTAAGCGTTCGGAGGATGGTGGCGTAGGTTGAAGGACGTCCGATACCGCGCTTTTCAAGTTCTTTGACCAGTCCCGCTTCGGTGTAGCGGGGTGGCGGCTGTGTCTCGCGACCTTCGCTTCCGATATCTATGAGCGAGAGATTCTCTCCTTGGGCGACCTTGGGTAACTCGACATCTTCACCACGCGCGGCCGGATCCGCCTTGAGCCATCCATCAAATATTACACGGGAACCATTGGCGGCGAAGTCGGGGATGTTGCTTTCCACGTTGGCGGAAATTTTGGTACGCAGCATTTGCGCGTCGCTCATTTGGGACGCCACGGTTCTCTGCCAGATCAGCCGATAGAGCCGCTTTTGCTCCTCGGTCACTCCGGCGGTTTCGACTTCTATATGGCTCGGACGAATTGCTTCGTGAGCCTCTTGGGCGTTTTTACTTTTTTTCTTGAATGTGCGCGGCGAAAGATACTTCTCTCCGTAGCGCTTTTCTATGGTTGCGAAAATTTGTTTCTGGGCGCCGGCGCCGAGATTGGTGCTATCCGTGCGCATATAGCTGATATGCCCCGCTTCGTAGAGGCGCTGAGCGATAGACATGGTTTTCGATGGCGAATAGCCTAGCCGGCTTGAGGCGGCCTGCTGAAGGGTAGAGGTGATAAATGGCGCTCGAGGCGAGCGCCGCACCTCCGTTTCACTGACATCTTTCACTTTCCACGAACCCTTTTTCCCCTCGGCAAGAATTCGCTCTACCTCTTTTTCGTCACGAGGCTCGATCGAGCAGGTGAGGGTGAATTTCTCCTTTTTACCCGTTTCAACTTCGGCCGTGATAATCCAGAATTTTTCCGGCGTGAAAGCTTTTATCTCGCGCTCCCGTTCGACAATGATACGCAGGGCTGGGGACTGAACGCGCCCCGCCGAAAGGCCGTAGCGGACTTTCTTCCAGATGAGGCCCGAGAGATCATACCCTACAAGGCGATCAAGCACGCGGCGCGCCTCTTGGGCGCGCCGCAGATCGTTATCAATTGCGCGCGGGTGTTTGAGCGCTTCCTCAACCGCCTCTTTGGTGATCTCGTGAAAAACGATGCGCTTCGGTTTCTTTAAATTAATTGCCTCGGCAATGTGCCAGGCGATAGCTTCGCCCTCACGGTCGGGATCGGTAGCGAGTATCACTTCGCTCGCGTTCTTGGCGAGCTTGGCTAGTTCCTCTACTACTTTTTCTTTTCCCTTGACGATTTCGTAGTGTGGCTCGAAGTCTGCCTCGATGTCTATCGCTTTTTTATTGTTTTTTGGCAGATCGCGAATATGTCCGACTGAAGCGCGTACCGTAAATTTATCGCCCGGCAGACCGCTCAAATATTTAGAAATTGTTTTCGCTTTTGCCGGCGACTCTACAATGAGTAATCTTTTCTCTGCAGCCATTGAGGTTAACTATTACTATAAAAGAAAAAATTAAGCAAATAATGCTCGGAGTGTGCTTGGGAAAAGCACGGATAAATTCTTGCCCGCTTCGCCAAAGCTCCAGCGAGGCGAGCTAGAATTTTCCTCGAGCTCGCGCCGACGCGCTCACTAGTCTTTCCCCAAGTATACTCCTCGCTGGACGGCAATAGCAGACGAGAGTCTCTTGGAAACAAACGCCTCGCTTGGGTGGAAAAAAGATCGCTCGCTAGTCTCGATCCGTCGGTAGTTGACAAACGTAAATTAATCATTTATTTTCTGGATAGAAAGGAGCCAAAAGATGTTGAAGGAACTAATCATTCTCACTGGATGCTTGGTAGCCGTGGTCTTCGGTTTGTTGGGCTTTATGACCGCAAGACATGGTTGTTATCGCTGAAGTGTGTGGTGTTGGATGGTCGCAACCTTAGGCCACTAGGAGTAGGGCTGTTTGCAATCATTTACTATCCAGTACCACTTGGTTAATTCGGCTTTCCATGCCTATATAAAATCCGTAGCTGCTTCAAACTCCAGGCACTTTGCTTGGGGTTTTTTTATACAAGGCGAATTTCGCCGCCCATCTCTTTGATGAGACCCTTGATTTCAAGATACATAAGGACGCTGTTAGCTTTGGCGGCAGGCCAGCCAAGTTCGAGGATAAGCAGGTCGCGCTCGATCGGCCGAGCGAGGCGCGAGATTACCTTTTTTTCTTCATCGGTGCAGTCGTCATATTTTCTAGTGTCCGGAGTAGGATTCTCAAACTCAAAGCCGAACGCCTCGAGGACTTCTTCGCCTTTTGTGATGGGGGTGGCACCAAGCCGGATAAGCATATTCGGTCCCTCGGAAGTCTGTGAGAAGATCGGCCCCGGAACTGCGAAGACGTCTCGGTTGTAATCGGTCGCTAAGCGCGAGGTGATCAGTGTCCCCGACCGCTTAAGTGCCTCAATTATAAGGGTGGCATGGGAAAGTCCCGCCATGATGCGATTGCGCTGTGGAAAACTCCAGTTGGTCGCCCTGAAATCATTGGGAAATTCCGAAAGGAGCGCCCCGCCCCGTTCAAGGATTTTACGGGCGAGCGGGACATTTGTCGCTGGATAGAGCACTTCTTCGCCGAGTCCCGAACCTGGCACGGCAACGGTTGCGAGGCCGGCGTCGAGGGCGGCTTTGTGCGCTATGGCATCAATGCCGAGCGCTAAGCCGGACACGATGGTGATTGGGAAACCTCGCAGTGCCCCGATTATCGACTGGCAGGCTTCTTTGCCGTAGCTTGAGTGTTTGCGCGAGCCGACCACGCAGAGATATTTTTCGGTAACGGGGAAATTGCCCTGAATAAAAAGCTCCTCCGGCGGATCGGGGATTTCGCGTAAAAGCGGTGGGAAATCTTTAGGACCGATTTTTCTAATTTCGTTTGCCAAAGCCTTTCCGATAATAGTACCATTACCGTATGCTCGACATTAAGTTCATCAGGGAAAATAAAGAGATCGTTCAGGCGGGCGCCAAAAAAAAGCATATTAAATTTTCCGTTGACGAACTGATCGCGGTTGACGACAAGCGCCGCGAACTCCTTGCCTCGATCGAAGACAAGCGCCGCCGCCAGAACGAAGTAAGCGAACGCATGCCTGCGATTTTCGACAGTGCGGAAAAAGGCCGCTTGCTTGGCGAGATGAAAGAGCTGAAAGACATTCTCCAGAAGCAGGAAGAGAAACTAAAAGCGGTTATGAAGGAGTGGCAGACGCTCATGCTTGCGGTTCCCAATATTCCCGATATATCGGTGCCGGAGGGATCAAGCGACGCGGATAACCTGGAGGTGAAGTTGTGGGGGGAAAAGCCAAAATTCGCCTTTGAGCCGAAGGGTCATATTGATCTCATGCAGGGCCTCGGTATGATTGATCTTGAGCGCGGGGCCAAAGTTGCCGGCTTCCGCGGTTATTTTCTAAAAGGCGCCGGAGCACTCCTTTCTTTTGCGGCGTGGCGCTTTGCCTTTGATCACTTTCTAAAAAAAGATTTCGAGCCCATGATCGTGCCGTCGCTCGTCCGAAAGGAAAATCTTTTAGGCTCGGGCTACCTGCCGCAAGGCGATGAAGATCTTTACAAAACGCAGGACGGAGACTATCTCGCCGGTACCGCCGAAGTAGCGA
>JAUSIJ010000013.1 GCA_030647855.1 bacterium
CGAACCCATACTTCCCGGATCAAAAATCCGTTTTCCGAGATTGGAAGGCGCACGGCTATGTAGATATGCGTCGGGCGCTGGCGGTATCGTCTGACGTTTATTTCTATGCCGTCGGCGGCGGCTATGCGGGACAGAAAGGACTTGGTATTGAGAAAATTGAGGAGTACGTCAGAATGTTCGGCTTTGGCCGAAAGACGGGACTCGAGTTCGCTCAGGAAAAGGACGGAACGATACCGACTCCGGAGTGGAAGGCAAAGCAATTTGACGGCGATCCATGGAGAATCGGCGATACGTATAACACCGCCATCGGGCAATATGGTTTCCAGATTACTCCGCTTCAGGCGGTCACTGCGACAGCCGCCATCGCCAATAACGGCAAAATTGTGCGGCCTACGCTTCTCAGGGACGGAAACAAGGATAGGGATTACATGTTTGAGTTGCCTTTTTCAACTGAAAATTTTAAAATCGTACAGGAGGGAATGCGAGCCGGTGTCGTCGAGGGGACAGCAAAAGCGCTCGACGTGGCCGGTCTTAAAGTGGCGGGGAAAACTGGCACGGCGGAGCTTGGAGCAGAGAAGCGCTACGTTAACTCTTGGGTGATCGGATATTTTCCCTACGAGTCACCAAAGTACGCCTTCGCGGTTGTCATGGAGCGGGGACCGGTCAAGAATCTGGTCGGTTCGTCGGCGGTCGTGAGTCAACTCTTAAATTGGATCACAATTTACGCTCCGGAGTATGCCCGCTAAGAGCCGATTGACCTGCACACCAACTTTCAGTGGGTTGTCCGCAAGCATGCAAAATAGTGACATAACTCGAGCGATTTGATCGTTAAGATTTGTATAGGAAAAAACATTGAAGGACAACTGCTTGCACACTGAAAGTTAGTGTGTGGGTTGATCCCTCCCCACTTTTGATTAATGGAAATTTCTATAGTTGCAAAAGTGGGGAGGGATTGACTACAGCTGTCTCTTGGGCTAGAATTTCAAGATTAAAAAAGCAGAGCTGTGGAACGAGAATATCTCACAAAAGAAAAGTACGAAGAATTGAACAAGGAACTGAACTTCCTGCGAACCGGGCGGCGTAAAGAAGTGGCTGAGCATCTTGAGTATGCCAAACAGCTCGGCGATCTTTCCGAAAATGCCGAGTATCACGAGGCACGCGACGAGCAAGCCAATATTGAAGATCGCATCTCTAAACTTGAGACGATGCTCAAGAACGCCATTATTGTCGAATCTCATGAAACTGATGTGGTTACCATCGGCTCTACGGTGAAGGTCTCAAAAGAGGGTTCGGAAGATCGCAAAACCTATACAATCGTGGGAAGCGAGGAAGCCGATATGAAGGCGGGAAAACTCTCCATCAAATCTCCGATCGGTGAAGCGATTCTGGGAAAAAAGAAGGGGGAATTGTTTGCTGTAAAAACTCCGGGCGGGGAAGTTAAGTACAAAATAATCGATATAAAATAGCCCTCGTATGGCGTCATTAGAAGATATTAGAAAAACACGCCTGGAGAAACTCTCCCTGCTCCGGAAAAGCGGGATGGATCCATATCCAACTTCCTCAACCCCGAGCCATACGCTCGAGGAAGCAAACAAAAAATTTTCTCTATTAGCGAAGAAGAAAGGTGGCGTCACGCTGGTCGGACGTATTCTTTCACTCCGTCCGCATGGGGCTCTTATTTTTTTTAACTTTAATGACGGCACGGGCACTTTTCAGGTGCTATTCAAAAAAGATGAAACAGAGCAGTTTGATCTTTTTCTTGATGTCGCAGACATTGGCGATATTGTTGAGGTTAAGGGAACGCTTTTTCTTACTAAGCGCAAGGAAAACACGATCCAGGTGAAAAAATGGCGCATGCTGGCCAAAAGCCTGCGCCCTCTTCCTGAAAAGTGGCATGGCCTTCAAGACATCGAGGAGCGTTTCCGCCGCCGCTATCTCGATCTTTTACTGAGCGGCGAGGTCAAGGAGCGTTTCCACGTCCGCTCACGCATCATCACCGAACTGCGGGCGTTCCTCGACAAAGCAGGCTTCATTGAAGTTGAGACGCCAATTTTGCAGCATTTGGCGGGTGGAGCAAGCGCTCTTCCGTTTAAGACTCATCATAATGCGCTCGATATAGATCTCTTCTTAAGGATCGCGCCCGAATTATTTCTAAAAAAACTCTTGATCGGCGGCTTTAAAAAAGTCTACGAGATTGGCAGAAATTTTCGGAATGAAGGCATCGATGTGACGCATAATCCGGAGTTTACTATGCTCGAATACTATGAGGCCTACAGTGATGCTCGCCAACAAATGTCATTTGCTGAAAAGTTTTTGAAAAACATCGTTAAAAAAATTGCGGGAAAAAGCGAGCTCGTTTTTGACGAGGACAAGATCGATTTCAGCAAAAATTTTACAAGCATTACGTTTTTTGATCTTTTGAAGCGATACGCGCATATTGAGCGCCCGGAATCAATTACACGGGAAGAGTTGTCCATGCAAGCAGAGCGGCAAGGCGTAAAAGTTGAAAAAGGTGACTCGATTGAAAAAATAATGGATTCAATCTATAAGAAAACTTGTCGGCCGAAGCTCCTGCAGCCGACTATCATCACCGAATACCCTGTCAATTATCTCCCGCTCGCCAAAAAGATCGCCGGCAGGCCCACACTTGTTGATGCCTTCCAGATAGTTATCGGGGGACTGGAAATCGTTAAAGCTTTTTCGGAACTCAACGATCCGATTGATCAACGCGAGCGGTTTGGAGTGCAAGAAGCGAATCTCAAGGCTGGGGACGCTGAGGCGCAAAGGGGCGATGAAGAATTTTTGGAAGCCATGGAGTATGGTATTCCGCCGGCCGGAGGAGTCGGCATCGGCATTGACCGTCTTGTTATGCTTCTCACGAATCAAAAAAATATTCGCGAAGTAATTCTCTTTCCAACTCTTCGCCCTCGCTAGATGAAAAAAAGTTAAAGAAAACCTCTCCATCTGGAGAGGTCTTAACTCGTACAAGCCGAGTTATTGCTGAGGCGACAGACCACCAGGTAGAAAACCTTCGAGTTTACGTGCTTGAATCGGATGCTGTAGCTTTCGAATAGCCTTCGCTTCCATCTGACGTACACGCTCGCGAGTAGTCTTAAACACACAACCTACCTCCTCGAGTGTGTGAGTATTGCCTTCGCCGATACCGTAGCGAAGCTTGAGAATCTCACGCTGGCGGTAAGTCAGGAGCTTGAGAACCTCCTCTATCTTCTCCTTGAGAAGGTTCTCCGCTTCTATCAGACTTGGGTCAGGCGCTTTTGGGGCAACTGCCTTCGCCAGCGCCTTATCCTGATTAGTCAGTTCCTTTTTCTTGGACATATGGTCCTCCGGTGGGTGTTTAAGAGCTTATCCCCTTTATCCCTTGGGTAGCAAATTACTGTTCTTTTATTGTTATATCAACAGTGATGACAATTGTCAAATCTATTAAATGCTCCATCCCTTGGCGCTTTTACGAGCCTTATTTCTTGTTTTTTCTAGCTAGAGCCCAGGGCCTAGCGCCTGAAGCCTAGTTCATCCATTCTTCAGGCACATGTGGATAAGATGGGTTGGTCGGTGGGAGATAGTGTCATATAATGGTAACTAAGTGGGAGAGAGTGGGACTAGGGTAGCTTGGAGAACTGCTCGTCCGACCAGGTGCTTTGCACTTGGTATAAGAAAAGAAGAATCATTCATGCTTATCGGCGAGTACACGCATACGGTTGATGAAAAAAAGCGGATCTCGTTGCCGGTAAAATTCCGCAATGAAGTCGGGCGAAAGCTCGTCGCAACGCATGGTCTTGATAACTGTATCTTTCTCTTTCCGCTCAAGGAATGGGAAAAGATTTCAGGGAAGCTCGGTGAGCTTGGAATCGGTCAGGCTGATACGCGCGGCATCAATCGTTTCATGCTTGCCGGCGCCGCCGAGATCGAGGTCGATTCGGTAGGGAGGATTCTTTTACCGGATCATCTGCGAAATTTTGCGGGAATCAAGGCCCGGGTCGTCTTCGCCGGAGTTCACAACCGTATTGAGGTCTGGCATGACAAAGCCTGGAGCGAGTATAAGAAGCGAATTGAGAAGCAGGTGGACGCCGTGGCCGAAAAGCTTGGCGAGATAGGAGTGCTCTAATGAGCCACACGAGTGTTCTTTTACATGAAGCGATTGAGGGCCTTGCGATTAAGCCCGGAGACGTGATCCTCGACGGGACTTTAAACGGCGGGGGACATAGTGCAGCTATATGCGAGCGCTTCGGGGAGGAAGTTCAGGTGATCGGGTTGGATCTTGATCGAGAAGCAATCGAACGGGCCAAAACAAAGCTCGCGAACTGCAACGTCATTATCGAGCGGTCGAATTTTAGAAATCTTAGCCGCGTTCTCGATAGGCATGGCATTAAAAATATCAACAAGATGTTGCTCGATCTCGGTTTGAGTTCTGATCAGCTCGAAGTTTCCGGCAGAGGGTTCAGTTTTAGACTTGATGAGCCCCTCCTCATGACGTTCAAAAGTGAGAAGGACCTTGGATCATCGGATATGACTGCTCGCGACATCGTGAACGATTGGGAAGAAGAGAGTATCGCCAATGTGCTCTATGGCTATGGCGAAGAGCGCTTCGCCCGACGTATCGCTCGGGCGATCGTCGAAGCGAGGAAGACAGGGCCGATCGAAACGACGGGGGAGCTCGTCAGAGTGATCGAGAGCGCTGTTCCCCGAGGCTATCGGCATGGCAAGATTCACCCCGCCACGAGATCGTTTCAAGCGCTTCGGATCGCGGTGAACGATGAACTGGGAGCGCTCCGAGAAGCGCTCGCCGAAGGCTTCTCGAGGTTATCATCCGGTGGTCGTGTGGCAATTATCTCATTTCATAGCCTCGAAGATCGTATCGTAAAAAATATGTTCAAAGATTTCTCAAAAAGCGGCCAAGCGATTTTGATAACGAAGAAGCCGATTATCCCGTCCCTCGAGGAAGTTCAAATAAATCCGCGGGCTCGATCTAGCAAGCTCCGCATCGTTGAGAAGAAATGACAACATACACATTAGCCATCGATTTAAAAAAATACATGAGCCTCATACTTATTACGCTTTTTGTCATGCTTGTTCTTTTGTACACACTGCTCGTTAACATGACATATATGAGTGCCGCTCGAAGGGAGAAGCTTGTAGAGACCAATGCCGCCTTGTCGGGAGAGCTCGCCGATCTCGAGTTCTCACTGGTTAGTGCCCGAAGCGCGGTCAGTCTCGAAATGGCGTATGCACGAGGGTTTAAGGAAGTAAAGCCAGAGTATGCTTCAAGGAAATCGATCGGCCAGGCGCTTACGGTAAGAAATGAAATCTAGTGCGGTACAGAAAATCAGAGTCCTCTCCTTCGGCATACTGGCGCTTGGGTTCGTCCTTGTGTCAAAACTCTACCTTGTGCAGTTGGTTCATAGCGATGTCTACGAGGAACAGGCTGAGCGACAATATGTTCGTCCGGCCGGTAGCATTTTTAACCGTGGCACAATCTATTTTGAAACAAAGGACAATGTTTTAGTTCCGGCCGCTGCGCTTAAGACCGGCTTTACCATAGCACTGAACCCGAAGCTTGTTGTAGAGCCGGAGAATACCTACGAAAAACTGTCAGCCATTATCTCCGTGGATCGGGATTTTTTTGCGGAAAAAGTGGGTAAAAAAGATGATCCTTATGAGGAGATTATCCGACGGGTGCCGGAAGAAGCGGCCCT